>CAZUWC010000082.1:0-7401 GCA_964623935.1 uncultured Halobacteriales archaeon | reverse complement strand
AGCGAGTGAGAGTACGCCAGAGCTTGCTCTGGCGGTGGACGAGGAGCGCAGCGCAACGAGCACCGCAGGAGGCTGGGAGGTGTGAGGCTGCGGTCGGGCGGGGCTGAAAGGGGCCGCGGGCTCGGGGAACCCGGACGACGCAAGGACCGCAGCCGTTAGGCGAGGACCGCAGCGAGGCCCGGGAGCCGAGCCCGCGGGGGCTTTCTGGCCGTGAGTGGTCGCAACACGCCTACTCCCAGCGACAATTCCTAGCCGAGGGGGGGCTTTCCGGCTGGCCGTGACAGACACAGCTACAATCGCCTCGAACCGACTGGTGGGAAGTCACGCGAAATCAGCACCGCCAGAATGGCATCCGGAAGTTTCTTGTGGTGTGTTATCAAACTTCCAGGAAATGCCACTCCAGCCAGACCCCGCCGAGGGAGCGTCGCTGTACGAGTGTCTCGACTGCCAGGAACGCGTCGAGGACCCGGAGGGGCGCCTCTGTACGTGTGGTGGCTACCTCCAGAACATCGGCGTCCCGCGCCACAGGTAGGGCTACGCCTCGACGCCCAGCAGCGCCCACGCGCGGTCGGGGTCCCCCGCCATGCGAGCGAGCAGGTCCCGCGCCGTCGCCCGCACCTCGGCGTCGACGGTGGCGTGGACCATCCCCTCGCCTGGTTGGCCGTAGACGACGCTCGTCCCCGCCGGTGCGACCACGAGCGCCGGCAGCGTCGCCAGGTCCTCCTCGCCGTCGACGTCGACCAGCGTGGTCCCCTCCCCGGCACTCTCGATACCCTCCCGGAGCGCCTTTAGCAGGTCCGCGGTGAGCGTCGCCGCGGGATTGGTGACGGCCACCTCGCGGTCGAACCCTTCGATGGCGTCGCTGATCGCGGGGTCGACCGCCGACCGCTCGGTGCGCTCGTCGACGAGCGCCACGTCGGGCACGCGGCCCGCCTCCAGCAGGTGATAGGTGACGACATCCCCGACGGCCAAAATCGGTGTTCCTGCACTCGCCAGCAGGTCCTCGGCGTCGGTCGTGACCGGGCCCAGCGGCTCCTTGAGTTCCGAGCGGAGGCTCGCCGGGAGTTCCAGAACCACCCTGGCCACGTCAGCGCACCTTGAGGGCGTACTTGCCGGGCTCGGTGACCTCCATCTCCCGGGCAATCTCGCTGCGCTCGGGGTGGGAGATGACCACGTAGCCCGCCCAGTCCTCCGTCAGCGACGTCGACCCGCAGGCCTCGCAGGACTGGGGGTTCTGCTCCGCCTGGACGCGGTGACACTCCCGGCAAACGAGTCGGTCGGCCATCAGCTCTCACCTTCCGCCTGCGCCGTCCGCTCCTCGCGCTCCTCCCGGAGCCAGCCGTGCTTGCCCAGGCCGGGCTGTTTGGCCGTCAGCCCGATTTTGGAGTCTCTGGGGTTGCGCTCGTCGATGCTCTTGGTGACGATGCGTGCCCGCACGGCGTCCCCGACCCCGAGGGTCTGGTTGGACTCCCTGGAGGCCAGAGCCTGCCCCTCCTCGTCGTAGGCGAGGTACTCGTCGGAAATCTGAGAGACGTGCAGCAGACCGTCGACCGGGCCGATGCCCACGAAGGCACCGAAGCTGACCACCTCGACGACCTCGCCGTCGACGACCTCCTGCATCTGTGGGTCGAACGTGAGGGCGTCGAACTCCGCCTCGTAGTAGACGCCCGGTTCGTTCGGGAGGACGGCGCCGTCCCCGATGTCGTCGACCTCGATGACGGAGACGACCGAGCCGACGTCCTCGTCGACGCGGCCCTCGAGTTTGTCCTGGAGCAGTCGCTTGACGAGCGCGGGCGTCACGTCCGCCAGGTGCTCCGGCGGTACCTCGACCGTATCGCGCAGTGTGACCCGTTTATACATTGATAGCGAGTTTGTTCCGGCCCCGTAAACGTATTACTGAAACGTCCGCGCCGCGCAGACGCTCCTGCAAGGGCTGGTCGTTCGTCACGACGTGTGTCACGTCGCCTGCCTGTGCGAGTTCGACCACCGCGTCGTCGGCGTACCCCGCGTCGGTCTCGTGCACCCGACACCGTTTTGCGAGGTCGAGTCCGACGCTTGCGGCCCGTGCCTCCTCGCTGGCGGCCGTTCCCGAACCGTCGCCGGCCAGCGCTTCGAGTTCCGCCACCGCCGCAGCGGGAACGGCGAGCGTCGGCTCGCCCAGCAGCCGGTCGAGTTCCTCGAAGACGCGGACGTCACACTCGACGGGCATCATCAAGGCGTTGGTGTCGAGGACGACGACGCTCATCCGCGCAGCGTCCCGTACCCGATGAGCCGCCAGCGGGCACCCACGCGGCGGTTGATGGCGATCTTGACGCCGGGCTCGGCACAGACGGGGCGTTTCAGCGCCACCTCGCACTCGGCCTCGCGGGCGCTGGTGACCGACCCGACCGTGGTGGCGGTCCCGACCGTCAGCATGAGCGGTTCGCCCGTCGAGATATCCTCGACCTCGCCACCCTCGTCGCCGACGATGCGGTCCAGCAGTTCGACGTCCATCGTGAACTCCTCGTGGACCGGCGGGAGGGTGCCGGGCGGGCCCGCGACCTGTCCCGCCAGCGCGTCGCCCTTGGTGATGGCGGGGTCGAGCCCCGTTCCGACGCCCAGCAGGCCGCCGGGCGTGGCCGTCTCGACGGGGTCACCGCCAGCCTGGAGCGACCGCACGGACGTCCCGACGGCGCGCCACTCCGTGCGGCCCCCCTCCTCGACCTCGCGGCCGGGCCGGAGTTCGAGGTCGTCGTCGACTTCCAGTTCGCCCCGGACGAGCGACCCGCCCAGCACGCCGCCGACGAGGTCCTCCCAGGTGGTGCCCGGGCGGTTGATGTCGAACGAGCGGGCGACGAGCATCCGCGGGTCGGCGTCGGGGTCGCGGTCGGGCGTCGGAATCTCCTCCTCGATGGCCTCGATGAGCAGATCCATGTTCACCTCCTGCTGGGCGCTGACCGGGACGATCGGTGCGCCCTCGGCGACGGTGCCTTCGACGAACTCTTCGATCCCCTCGTAGTTCTCGCGGGCCCGCTCGCGGTCGACCAGGTCGATCTTGTTCTGGGCGATCACGATGTTGTCGATGCCGATGATGTCCAGCGCCATCAGGTGCTCCTCGGTCTGTGCCTGCGGGACGGGCTCGCTGGCCGAGACCACGAGCACGGCGCCGTCCATGATGGCCGCGCCGGAGAGCATCGTCGCCATCAGCGTCTCGTGGCCCGGGGCGTCGACGAACGAGACGGTCCGGAGCATGTCACTCGCCGACCCGTCCGGGCACTCCTCGTCGACGGTGTAGCGCTCGGGCGGGTCCAGGTCCGGACACTCCCGGAAGGTCGAGTCGGCATAGCCCAGGCGGATCGAAATCCCGCGTTTCATCTCCTCGCTGTGCTGGTCGGTCCACTGGCCGCTCAGGGCCTGGACCAGCGTCGTCTTCCCGTGGTCCACGTGGCCGACGAGCCCGATGTTCACCTCCGGTTGTTTGCTGGCGGTCATCGCGACAGTAATCCTCTTGGCGTTGCCCCCTGGCGCTGATAAAGCTACTGTTTGCGACCCGCTCGCGGCCGGAACGCCCGCCAAACTACGCCGGGTCCGGCCGGCCAGCGGTCCTGGCGACGAGGCGCTCGACCCGGTCGGCCAGGCGCTCGTAGGGCTCCGTGCCGCCGGCCTTGTGGACGTACCCGAAGCCCGCCTCCCGGACCCTGGCCAGCAGGTCCGGGTCGTCGACGCTCGTGAACAGAATGCAGGGCACGCCCACCCGCGCTCTGACGCGACGGCAGACTGACAGTCCGTCCATCGCCGGCATCTGGAAGTCGCTGACCAGACAGTCGACCGGTTCCTGTTCGACGCGCTCTACCGCCCGGGACGGGTCCGTCTCGGTCCGCACGTCGGCGGTCAGGTGCCGTCCAAGCACCGTCGTCGCGAGGCTCGCGATCTCCGGGTCGTCGTCGAGAACCAGCACCCGGGAGGCCCCGCTCCCCGCTCGCTTTCCCCCTTGACTTGCCATGGAACTGTAACTCACGGAGCCGGCCGTTATAATTCTTGTCACTGTTTGCACAGCTTGGTGCCGGCCGGACGGTTCCCCGTCGCTTTTGATGACGCGTCCCTGCAGGTGAACCGTGCGCGAGTTCGGGTTCGAGCTGTCCCTGTGTGCCCACGTAGAGCGGACACGCGAGGCCGTCGTGAGCCGCCAGCTCGGTGCCGGCGTCACCGGCCGCCGGGTGCTCGACACCGTCCTCGTGGCGCCCGGTCCCGGCTTTTCGGAGCGAGCGGCCATCACCGCCGAGACCATCCCGCCGACAGCCATCGAGGGCGACGCCGGACCCGGACGGGCGCGCCGGCGGGGCGAGGTCTTCGAGTGCTCACCCGGGCGTGCCCGCGCAGTCGCCGACCGGGCCGTCGAGGTGGGTTTCTTCGAGCGCGAACGCCGCGACGGCCACACGTACCTCCGACAGACTGCGCGGTATCCCGACGACTGGTTCGACAGCATCGTCGGCGTCGAGAACAAACCCGACCTCGACCGGCCCGGCGCGCTGGAGACCCAGCTCCTGACCGACGTCCGCCTGGCGCTACTGGATAGGGTGGTGCTGGCGACGAGTTCCCACGTCACCGGCGCCCACCTCAACCGCATCCCCGAGGCCGTCGGCGTCTGGGAGTTCGATCCCGAGATCGGCGACCGAGAGGTGGTTCGCGAACCGCGACAGCTCCCGGTCGAGGAGTACGGCGTCGAGATACGCGAGCGCCGGCCGGCCCGCACCTCGATCGAGGTGGTCGGCCCCGGGGAGAAGGCCCGGACTCGCCGCCGTCTCGCCGAGCGCGCCTACGGCAAGGGGTGGCGGACCTACGACCTCCCGGCGTGTGCCCGGATCGACCCCGGCGACGACGGGCTGCCCCGCTGTCCCTGGAAGGGCCGGATCGTCCGCCCGGCGACCGACTGCGGGCCCGCGTGCGAGGGGCACGACCCCGCCGACCCGCCCGCGCTCGACCGCGATCGACTGCGCGCGTCGCGGACCCCCTGGAATCCCGACCCCGCGGGCCATCAGCGCCACCAGACCGGCCTCGATCGCTACACCCAGCAGTAACCCACGCGGTGTCTGCCGTCCGTCGGACGAACGTTTAATTCCCCGAACCGACTAGGACAGGACGATGCTGGTCCGTCACGTGATGGACACCGACCCGCCGCTGGTCGGCGCCGAGCGGTCACTCCGGGAGACGATCAGGCTGATGCTCGTCGAGGAGATCGACTACGCCATCGTGGTCGACAGCGAGGGCAACCCCGGAGGGATCATCACGGAGTCGGACATCCTCCACGCCGTCTACCAGGCCGACCCGCCGCCGGACGAGATCCGGGTCGTGGCCGTGGCACACGCGCCGGACTTCGCGGTCGAACCGACGCTGACCGTCCGCAAGGCAGTCCGCCGACTGACCGAACGCGAGCAGACCACCGTCCCCGTCATGGACGGGATGGAACTCGTCGGCATCGTCTCGCTCGCACAGATTCTCGACCATCCCGAGATAACGATCAAGGAACGGGGACTGGACGAACAGAAAGGGCAGTGGGACGACGGGTAGCCGTCCCGCCTACAGGCCCAGACGCCCCGCGATCGATTCGGCGGAGACCGAGAAGAGCAGGTACACGACAGCGAAGACGACGGCGAAGATGGCGACTTCCAGCGGGGCGACCGTCCCGCGCATTGCCTGCGAGACGCCGGCGTACGCGACCGCGGCGACGAGGACCACCACCAGGAGCAAACCAGTGTCGCTCGTCACAGGTCGAACTGCTCGCCGTCGACCGCCAGCGGGTCCGCGAAGGCCCGCTCGGGCGGCGGGAAGTGCGAAACGTGGACGACCCGCAGTTGCCGGGCGTCCAGGTCACTCGCCAGTGCCTTCGCGCCCTCGAAGGTCATGTGCTTGGTGCCGAAGGTGCGCGGGACGCCCTCGTCGTCGTGGTGCTGGCCGCCGCGGGGGTGGTGCTCACAGAACGTCGCGGGGACGATGCCGTCCGCGACCAGCAGGTCCGGGTCCGCGAGTGCGGCCCGCGACTCGTCGGGGATGGCGTAGGTCGTATCGCCGGAGATGGAGAGTTTCGCGCCCGTCTCGGGGTCCTCGACGACGAGGCCATAACAGACCAGCGGCGGGTGGTCGACGGGCACCAGTCGCAGGTCAAGCCCGGCCGCCTCGAAGGGTTCCAGGGGCGTCCGTCCGTGGACGTCGAGCGCGTCGAGGTAGTGGTACTGGTCCCGGACCGTCTCGGCGACGCTCTCGCCGGTCGCCGGGTCGGTCCCGTCGGCGGCGTGGACGGGCAACTCCCGGGTGAGCCGGAAGACGTTGCCCAGCCCGTGGAGGTGGTCGAAGTGGACGTGCGTGACGAGCACGGCGTCGGGGACCGGCAGGTCCTCGCGGAGGAACTGGTACCGGAAGTCGGGGCTTGCGTCCACGAGCAGCGACTCGCCGGTCCGTTCGTTGTGGACGTGGACGGAAAACCGGGTCCGCTCGATGCCACGTTCGCGGGCGGCCTCGCACGTCATGCAGTCACAGCCGACCGTCGGCGTACCCGTCGTGTCGCCGGTCCCCAGCAGCGTGACTCGCATTCGCCCCCCTCTCGGGGCCCGACGGGCTTATACTGCCGGCTACAAGCCCGTGATACTGCCGGCTATAACTACGTGAAGATATTCGACCCACCGGGGGGTCGAAATTGCTCACGGGCTTATAGCCGGCAGTATGAGCAGTTTCGCCCCAGCCGGGAACGAAACCGCTACTCTCCCCCGTCCTCGAGCAGGCCGAGACGGCCCTCGGCCTCGCCACTCTCCGGGTCGGCGACGGTGACGCCGCTCGTGATGATAGCCTGGAGTCCCTCCTCGACGCTGAGGTCGATGTCGTAGACGCGGTCGCGGGCGACGTAGATGACGAACCCGCCCATCACCGGGTTGGGCCCCATCGGCATGAACAGGCTCATCATGCCCTCCTCCGTGTGGCCGACGCTCTCCTCGAGGGAGGGCGGGGCGTCGGCGGTGACGAACGCCATCGTGTACGAGCCCTCTCTGGGGTACTCGACCAGTTTCACGTCGCGGAAGCTCTCTTCCCCCTGGGCGATGGTGGTGCTCATCTCCCGGAAGCCCGCGTAGACTCTCCCGACCCCGGGGACCGACTCCACGGCCGAGTGGAAGAAATCCGCCGCCTCCACGCCGTGTGGGAGCGTCTCGATGGCGGCACCGGCGAGAACGACGGCAGCCGCGAGCAACACCACGACAACGAGGTCGGCCACGAATCCGCCGACGCCGACGAGACCCGTGACGAACGACGCGACTGGCTGGAGGAACCCGGAGACGAAACCCACGACGAAGGCCACGACGGCGAGGGTCACCAGCGCCGGGACGACGAACAGTACGCCCCGCAGGAAGTACGCCTTGAGTCGGTCGACGACCG
>CAZUWC010000081.1:0-7410 GCA_964623935.1 uncultured Halobacteriales archaeon | reverse complement strand
CGCCCGCTACGTGGTGGGCTACTCGACGGGCCAGCAGGTCGCCCCCGACACCTACCAGGTGCGCGGCATGAACGCCCACGCCTGGGTCGAGGTCTACTTCCAGGATGTCGGCTGGGTGAAGTTCGACCCGACGCCGGGCAGTCAGCGCCTCCAGCGCGAGCGCCAGTCCGTCCAGGAGGAGACGCCCGACGCGGACTACGCGCCCCGCGAGCAGGGCAGCCCCGGCGAGGAGTTCACGCCCGAGGAGGAGACCCAGGCCGGCGAGCCACCACCAACGGACGGGGCGAGCAGCGGGGCGGAGGGGGAGGAGACGACACCCGAACCCGACGGGAGCGACGACACCGAGGAGGACCCGCAGGACGAGCAGACCCAGCAGTACGACGTCACGCTGAACCGGACCGCGGTGCCGGGCGCAGTCGTGACGGCGACCGTGACGCTGGCGGGCGAACCGGCGCCCGGGCGGACGGTGCTGTTCAACGACGACCCCGTCGGGACGACCGACGCGGCGGGCAACGTCACGGGTCGGGTCCCCTACGCGGAGGAACTCGAAATCACGGTCGAGGGCGGCGGTGCGGCCGCGCTGTCCCCGCCGGGGGCCAGGGAGCCGCGTCTCTACCGGGTCGAGCGGGCGGGACCCGCCGCGGTGACGGTCCCCGTCGAGACCAACGGGACAATCGTCGTGACCGGCGACGTCTACGCCGGCGCGAACGTGACCGTCACGGCCACCGTCGAGGACGTCCCGGTGCGCGACGCGACCGTTCTGCTCGACGGCGAGCGGGTCGGGACCACAGACGAGCGGGGCCGGGCGGCGGTGGAACTCCCGGCGGCGCCGGGCAACGTCACGCTCGCGGTCGTGCGCGACCCCGTCCGCGCGGAGACGACGCTGATGCTGCCCAACGTCACGCTCGCAGTCGAACCGACGGCGCCGCTCGCGCTTCCCCTGACGGGCGCGACCGTCACCGTGCGCTCGGGCGGCGAACCCGTCCCGGACGCCCCGGTCCGCCTCGACGGCGAGCGGGTCGGGGCCACCGACATCGATGGCGTGGCGACCGTCTCGCTCCCGGTCGCGTCCAGCGCGACCGTCTCGGTCACTGCGCGGGGACTGACCAGGGAGACGACGCTGTCGGGGCTGTTCCGCAATCTCCTGGTTGCCGTCCTCGCCGTCCTGGTTCCGGTAGCCGGCGTCTTCGGCCTGGCCTACCGCCGCGGGTACCCGCCACGGGAAGTCCTGGGGATTCTCCGCCGACTCCCCGGGGTCGCGGTCCAGTACGGCCAGTGGCTCCTGGTGACGCTGGCCCGGGTCGGGGACGACCTGCTGGCGCGGGCGCTGGTCCGCCTCCGCGAGACGTGGGCGTACGTGCTTTCGGCCGTCCGCCGGCGCCGCTCGCTCGCGGAGTTGCGCGCGCTGTTGGTGGCGTGGCTCCGCGAACGGGTGCAGGAACTCCGCGAGGTCCGGACACCTGGCGGAGCCAGTTCGAGCACGACAGCAGCCACCGGCGGGACCGACCAGGCGACGACGAGCGCCTACCGTGACGTCCGGGAAGCGTGGGGGCGCTTCCGCGAGCGGGTGAGTATCCGGCGGGCGCGCACGAAGACGCCCGGTGAAATCGCAAGACACGCGGTCAGGCGGGACGGCCTGCCGCCCGAGCAGGTCCGGGAGTTGCGCGAGGCCTTCCGCGAGGTCGAGTACGGCGCCCGCCCCCCCGTCGAGCGGGTCGAACGCATCGAGCGCGCGCTGACCGCCATCGAGCGCGAGCGCGGGGGTGACGAGGAGTGAGGCGGCTCCGGCTGGCCGTCTTCGGAGGCGTCGGCGCCCTGCTGACTGCCCTGGCCGCCGTCCTCGTGTTCGCGCCGGACCTGGCCGTCGAGGCGACGCCCGTCGCGACGGTCGTCCGGGCCACGGCCGGTGCCGACCCGGCGACCGTCGCGCTCTGGACGACACTCGCAGTGGCGCTGGCCCTCGCGGTCGTCGCGTGGACGCCCTTCGCCTCGGGAACGGGAGCGGGCGCCACGGAGAGTGCGTTCGAGCGTGCGCTGGAGACGCCGCCCGAGGCGGTCACGGCCGACCAGCGACGCCTCGCGGCCGCAGAGATGGACGCCGACCTCGCGGCGGCGGTCACCGACGGCGGCGAGGCCTTCGACTCCGTCCGGGCGGAACTGGCGCGGACGGCCGCCGCCGCGTACGCCGAGTACGAGCGCGTCGACAGGGAGACCGGGCGGGCGGCCGTCGCCGCCGGGACCTGGACCGACGACCACACGGCCGCGGCGTTTCTCGCCGACGGCGAGGAGCCCACGCCGACGGTCGCCGCGCGGGCCCGACTGTGGCTGACGCCCGAGCGGGAGCGCCGCCGGCGCGTCGACCGAGTACTCGCGGCCATCGACCGCCTCGGGGAGGGTGGCGGGTGACCCGCCGGCGAGTCAACCGGTGGGGGGTCGGCCTCGCGGGGACGCTCGCGCTGACGGCGCTGGGGTTGCTGTTTTCCCGGCCAGTCCTGCTCGTCGGCGCGGTCATCCCGCTGGCCTACGTGCTCTACGGGGCCATCTCGGGCGTGCCGGCCGCGGCCATCGACGTCCGGCGGTCGTTCGGCGGGACGGACCCCCGGCCGGGGGATGCCGTCGAGGTGACCCTCACCGTCGAGAACGCGGGCGCGTCGGTGCTGCCGGACGTCCGTGTCGTCGACGGCGTGCCAGCCGAACTCGCGGTCACCGGGGGGTCGCCGCGGGCCTGCGTCGCGCTCCGGCCGGGCGAGTCCGTCGACGTGACCTACACCGTCCTCGCCAAGCGCGGCGAGTACGACTTCACCGGGCCGGCGGTCCGCCTGCGGTCGCTCGCGGGCAGCGAGCGGGTGACGACCGACCTCGCGGCCGCGGGCGAGGAGACGCTGGCCTGTGCGAACACCGTCTCGGACCCGCCCCTCCGGGAGGCGACGCTGCCGCGTGCGGGGACGCTCCCGACGGACTCGGGCGGGACCGGCCTGGAGTTCTACGCCACCCGCCAGTACCAGCACGGCGACCCGATGAACCGCGTCGACTGGCGCAACTACGCCAAGACCGGCGAGTTCGTCACCGTCCAGTACCGCCAGGAACAGGCCGTCCGGACGGTGCTGGTCGTCGACGCCCGCCCGCCCGGACGGGTGATCCCCCGGCAGGGCTACCCCACCGGTGCGGAACTGGCCGCCTACGCCGCCGAACGGCTCTACGGCGCCCTCGACCGCGCGGGGATCGTCACGAGCGTCACCGCGGTCGGCGTCGACGGCGACCTTCCCGAGGGGGTCGTCGGCCCCGGCGGCCTGCCGTGGGTCGACCCCGACGCCGACACTGGCGCGGCCGTCCGCGCGGAGACCCTCTTCCGTGCCGCCCGCGATGCCGCCGACGGCGCCGCCGCTCGCGTCGGGACGACGGCTGGGGCGACGCCCGAGGAGGCGGCGATATCCGCAGACGGAACTGGGGCGGCCGTCGCTCCCGACGGCGGTGACGCCACGAGGGACCGGCTGCTCGCGCGCCTGCCGCCCAACGCCCAGGTCGTGATTTGTACGCCCCTGCTGGACGACTGGCCGGTCGATTTGATCCGGTCGCTCGCTGTCCGGCAGGTTCCGCAGGTACTCGTCAGCCCGGACGTGACCGGCGGCGACACGCCCGGCCAGCGCCTCGCCGCGGTGGGGCGGGACCTCCGCCTGCGGAGGGCCGAGCGGGCCGGCGCGACCGCCGTGAGCTGGTCGCTCGAACAGCCCATCGACTACGCGCTCCGGCGCTCGCTGCCACACCTCTTCTCGCAACCATGAGCGCACGCACCGCGGTCCACGAACTGGCGCCGACCCGGACCAGCACCGCGCTCGCCGCCACCGTCGCCCTCGCTACCGCCGGGGCGCTCGTCCGACCGTTCCGGCTGGTGCTGGCACCCACTCTCGTCGGCGCCGCTGGCGTCGTCTGTCTGGCCGCCGGTGTGGGTCTGGCCGGCTCCGACCGGTGGGAGACACCCGGCGTCGTCCTCGCGAGCGTCCTCTCGGTGGTCGCGGGGCTGGGCGTCCTCGTCGGCACCGCCGGGAGCGTGCTGGTCCTCGCTGGCGCGTTCTTCCCGGTCGAGTCCACCGCGGCCATCTCCGTCCGGTCGATCCACCTGCTGGCCCGCGCCGGCGTCGCCTGGGGGGTCATCCTCGCCGTCCTGGGCGTCGCACTCGGCGTCCGCAACGTCGGCGACGACTCGCTGTTGGGCTACGTCGGGCTCGCGGTCCGGACCGGGTTCGTCCCGTTCCTCGTCGGCGCCGCCCTGGTCGCCGGGACGCTGCTCGCGAGGAGTCCCCTCGACCCCGTCGAGCCCGCCGCTGCGCTGCTCGGACGCCTCCTCTCGCCGCCGGCCGGTCCCACCCACCTCGGCTCCCTGCTGTTGCTCGTCGCCGCCGCAACCCTGACCGTCCGGCGGGCCGTCGCCGCGCTCCCGGTCGCCGAGTTCCTGGCCGACCGCGGCGGCGGGACCGTCGCCGACTCGCGCGTCGACCGGGTCCTCTCCCGTCTCGACCTGGCCGCCGGCGCCGCCGGCCTCCTGATGGGCGTCGCGTTCCTCCTGGAGGGTGCCTTCGGGCGCCAGTTCCGGGGGGCGGTCGGTCCGGGGGCCTACCGGCTGCTCGCCGCCGTCTCCAACGCGAGCGCCCTCCGGCTGGCCCTCCTCGCGGTGATCGTCGTCTCGGCAGCGACCATCCTGGCCGTCGCGGCCCTCAGGCTGGCCGCCCGGGGATCGGTCGGGGGGTTCGTCCGCCGGGTCGGGCCATACGCGGGCGGCGGCGTCGTCACCGCCCTCGCGCTCGCGTTCGCGGGGCCGGTCCTGACCGCGCTCGTCGAAGGGGTCGCGGGCAGGCTGCCCGGTCCCTTCGCGGACGTCTTCCGCCAGGTCACGGGGTCGGTCGTGGACTTCTACGGCCCGGGACCGCTGGTCGTCGGCCTCGTCGCGGCGCTGGCCTGGGTGACAGCCGTCGCCGTCCTCGGCGTGGGCGTCCTGCTCCTGATGGGCTATCTCACCAAGACGTCAGTGGGGTACTCGCTGGCCAGCGCCGGGCTGTTCGCGGCGGCCGCGTTCGCGGGGGCGGCCGGCGTCGGCCGCCCGCTCACCTTCGCCGGCATCGTCGCCGCTCTGTTCGTCTGGGACGTGGGCCGCTACGGCACCGTCCTCGGGCGTGAGGTCGGCCGCCACTCGCCCACGCGTGACGTGGAACTGGTCCACGCCGGCGGGACGCTCGCGGTCGGTGCCGTCGGCGTCCTCGCGGCGGCCGGGCTCTCGCGGGTGCTCGCGGCGGACGTCGTGAACCCGTCGACGCCGACGGCCGTGGCCCTGGTCGGCGCGTTCGCGGCGGTCGTGGCGCTGGTGGCCGCGCTGCGCTGATCACTCGACCGCGGGCACCTCGACGCCGTCGACGACCTCCCGGACGACGGCGGCGGGGTCGGCCCCGCGGACGTCGGCGTCGGCGGTCAGGACAAGGCGGTGGGCGAACACCGACTCGACGATCCGCTTGAGGTCGTCGGGGACGACGTAGTCCCGCCCGCGGAGGACGGCACCGGCGCGGGCCGCCTCGAAGAGGCGCTGGACGCCACGCGGTGAGACGCCCACCGCGACGCGGTCGTCCGCGCGGGTCCGCCGGCCGAGTTCGACGATGTAGTCCCGGAGGCGGCCGTCGACGGACACCCCCTCGGGGACGCCCTGGAGTTGCGGGACGCGGTCGGCCTCGAGGACGGGGTCGACGCTGGGTGCCTGCGTGCGGCGGTCGGCCCGCCGGTCCAGCAGTTCCCGCTCGCCCGCGGCGTCGGGGTAGCCGATGGCGGTCTTGACGATAAAGCGGTCGCGCTGGGCCTCGGGCAGGCCGAAGGTTCCCTCCTGCTCGACGGGGTTCTGGGTCGCGATGACGAAGAAGGGTTCGGGCAGGGCGTGGGTCGTCCCGTCGACGGTGACCTGTTTCTCGCCCATCGCCTCCAGCAGGGCGGCCTGGGTCTTGGGCGGTGCCCTGTTGATCTCGTCGGCGAGGACGACGTTCGCGAACACCGGTCCCTCCGCGAACTCGAACGTCCCGGTGGCCTCGTTGTAGACGTTCGAGCCGGTGATGTCGGCGGGCAGGAGGTCGGGCGTGAACTGGATCCGCCGGAAGCGGAGGTTCAACGCGTTCGCGAAACTCCGGGCGGTCAGCGTCTTGCCCGTCCCGGGGACGTCCTCGAGCAGGACGTGTCCCCGGGCGAGCACGCCCGTCATGACCGTCTCGAGGAACGCCTCGTCGGCGATGACCGCGTCGCCGACCGCCCCGAGGATCCGCCTGCACACCTCGCCGGCCGTCTCGTGGTTCACGTCTCTGTGCTGTCGCGTCGGCAATAAAAACGCTTACCTCCCGGCGACCCGCGCCGCCAGCGGCCCGACCTGGTCGTCCTCGGCCAAGGCGTCGACGACGGCGTCGGTGTCGACCGCCAGCGCGTACTCGGGGCGACCCTTCCCCGCGGGCGACCGGTCGTCGGGGTCGGCCATCGCGACGAGGCCGTCCGCCTCCAGGCGGTTGAGCGCCCGGTTGACCGCCGCCTCCGAGAGCTTGCCGAGCGTCTCCTCCTCGATGGCGTCGAGGTGTTCCCTGGTCGTCCGGACGACCCGGGCGGTGTGGGCCGGGGTCTCCCCCGCCGATTCGAGGTCGGCCAGGCAGAGCAACACGACCGTCTCCGAGAGCGACCGCGAGGCGATGTCGTCCATACGCGATGCGATGGGCGCGTGCTGTAAAATTCCCCTGGAACGGGAGCCATCCCGGCCGTCGCTAGTAGGGCTCGTCTTTCAGGCCCAGAAGGTAGGCGCCGACGTTGGTCGAGACGTGCAACAGCGGCGTGGCGACGACGACGACGAGGACCACGGGGACGGTGAACGTCTCGACGACCCACCGTGGGCCGGCGACGGTGGCGAGTGCCAGCGCCCCGATGACGAAGTCGAACTGGTCGACGCCGGGGAAAGGGGCGCCGCGCTCGCGGCCAGTCCGGCGCTTGAGGAAGGAGGCGCCGATGTCACCGAGCATCGCCCCCAGCGGGAGCGCAACCGCGACGGCGAGGGGGAAGTCCGGGAGCCCGACCCCGAGGGCGTCGCTCGCGGGCCCGCGCAAGCGCCGGAGGACCACGGCGAGTGCGACGCCCGCGGCCCACCCGACGGCCGTCCCGCGCCAGGTCTTGCCGTCACCGAGGAGGCGCCGGCCGCCGAGCGTGCGGCCGCCGTCGATGGGGCGACCACCGCCGGCCAGGACCGCCGCGTTGTTGGGGACGTAGGCGGGCAACATCGCCCACAGCGCCGTCAGGACGACACCGAACGCTGCCATGTGGCGGGTCTCGCCCGCGGGTCATTTAGTCCCGTCGTTGGCGGGGTAGGCAGTGCTGACTTACCACCAGTACCTTCCAGCACATGAA
>CAZUWC010000080.1:0-7466 GCA_964623935.1 uncultured Halobacteriales archaeon | reverse complement strand
GAACCGGTCGAACAGCACCGCCGGCCCGGCGATGACGGCGACGGCCAGGAGCAGTTTGATACTGCCGGCTATAACTATGTGAAGATATTCGACCCCCCGGTGGGTAGAAATTGCTCACGGGCTTATAGCCGGCAGTATGAGTCCAGGGAGGGGGGTCAACCACTCGGCGACGACCGCGAGGGCGGCGACGCTGATCCCGACTCCGACCCGCGTATCACGGTGCCGGAAGAACTCGCTGCACCCCGGCACGGGGGAACGTCGGGTGGTACCGAACAACATGCCTGTTGGGGCGTCGTGTCGTCGTGGCTTTAATCCCTGCCCACCGTTTCCGGTGCTGAAACACGAAGCCGTGTGGGCCGGGACGACCAACGCCCCGTCACAGCAGGGGCGCGACCGTCTCCAGGCTGGCCGTCGGCTTGCGGGCGGTCACGACCGCCGACCGGCCCTCGACGCCGACGTCGAGTGACGTGGCCTTCCGGAAGAATCCGGAGTGCTGCGTCCAGGTCTCGACACCGCCCGTCGCGTCTGCGGCCGCGTCCTCGTCGCGGAAGGTCACCACCACCCGGTCGGTCGTCTCCGCGCCGTCGACGGTCCGGGCCAGCCCCCGGGACTCGGCGCCCCGGAACTCCCCACGCTCGGGGGCAGCGGTCTCGACGCGGGGGTGTGGGAAGCCGAAGACGTACGTCGCCGTGCCGAGTCGCCGGGCCAGTTCCGCGGCCACGGTGTCGGCCTGGACGTACCGCCGGCCCTCGCCCGCGCCGACCTCGACGAACAGCCGGACCGTCCCCAGCGGCGACCGGTCGGTCCGGCGAGCACGGAGCAGGCGGTCGTCGTCGAGGGCGATCGCCAGTTCGGCGATCCGGTGGTGGTAGAAGTCGAACCCGGCGTAGGGGTCGGCCGCGAGGTAGCCGGTCGCCCGGAGGTGCTCGTCGACCGTCGCGCGGTCCCACTCCCCGTGGAGGACGGTGACCCGCTGGTTGACGCCGAGCGTCTCCCGTTCGACGGCCTCGAAGGGGAGCCCGAAGTGGGCGTAGCCGTCGGCGGCCCACTGCCGGTAGGGTCCGTACACGGCTGCGTCGAACGCATCGTGCTGGTCGCGGATGGTGGCGAGGTCGTAGTGCTGGAAGGCGTACCGCCGCCCGCCGAACTCGCCCGGTGCGGCGAGCCAGTCGGTGTAGCCGGCCGGCCCTGTGGCACTCCCGGAGGAGCAACCGGCCAGGACCGCCGCTCCGGCGACACCCGCGAGGCCCCCGACGCGGCCGAGAAACCGACGGCGGGTCGGTGAACGCCCGGGCATACCCGAGCCTCGCCCGCCGGAGACTTGTGTCTGTGGCCGCGCTGTCGGGGGCGTACACGACCGGCGGGTGTGCGACCGGTTCACGGACCCGGCACCCTTACTATCCTCCGGGCACAACAGGCGTTCAGAGGCTCGCGCCGTGGGGAGACACCACATACCTGTCGCACTCGGCGACGCAGTCGCGCGCGGTGGTCCCGCTATCCATGACTGATACAGAGACAGACGTACCGGACCCGACGCTGGAGAGTACGATCGAGGAGACGAGCGCCGTCGTCGAGGACGTCGTCGAGAACGTCGAGACGGTCATCGTCGGCCACCACGAGGAGATCGAGCACATGGTGACCGCGCTGCTGGGTCGCGGGCACATCCTCCTGGAGGACGTCCCGGGCGTGGGCAAGACGATGCTCGCCCGCGCGGTCGCGGAGTCGTTCGACGGTTCGTTCAAGCGCGTCCAGTTCACGCCCGACCTCCTCCCGTCGGACGTGACGGGCGTCAACATCTACAACCAGAAGACCCAGGAGTTCGAGTTCCGTCCCGGCCCCATCTTCGCCAACGTCGTTCTGGGCGACGAGATAAACAGGGCACCGCCCAAGACACAGAGCGCCCTGCTGGAGGCGATGGAGGAAGAGCAGGTCACCGTCGACGGCGAGACCCACGCAATCCCCGAGCCCTTCACTGTCATCGCGACCCAGAACACCGTCGAGGGCGACCGCGCCTACGACCTCCCGATGGCCGAGGTCGACCGTTTCCTGAAGAAACTCCACCTGGGCTACCCCGACACAGAGGAGGAGACGGAGATGCTCGCCCGCGTGGTCGGCAGCCACCCCATCGAGCGCCTCGAACCGGTGGCGTCGCTCGCCGACCTCCAGCACGCCCGCGACGTGGCCGCCAGCGTCACCGTCGCCGAGCACGTCCGCCTGTACGCGACGGAACTGACGACCTACACCCGCGAGAACGCGCAACTGGGAGTCAGCCCACGGGGCACCATCTCGCTGTTGCGTGCCGCCCAGGGCCGCGCACTGCTGGACGGTCGCGACTACGTCATCCCCGACGACATCCAGACCGAGGCGCGGTCGGTGCTCACCCACCGGATCAGGACGGCCACCGACCGGACCCCGGGCGACATCGTCGAGGAGGCGCTCTCGTCCGTCGGGGTCCGGTAGCGATGCGACTCACGACCCGCGGCTGGACGGCGCTCGCCGTCGTCGTGGCCGCAGTCGCGCTCGCGTGGGGGTTCGGCGAGCGCTCTCTGAACGCCGTCGCCGCGCCGACCCTGGCTGGCCTGGCCGTCGCTGCCGTCCTCGTCCGGCGTTCTGACCCGCCGAGTGTCTCCTTCGAGGAACCGCGGGCGGGCTTTCCGGGCGAGGAGCGGACCCTCTCCTTTCGCGTCGAGGGCGACGGCCTCGCGCGGGTCCGGCAGACCCTCCCCGAGGGATTGACCGGGCCGCCAGTCGACGAGACGGGGCCGCTCCCGCGGTCCTTCGAGCAGTCGCTCACTCTGGAGGCCCGCGGCGTCTACGAGGTGGGGCCGCCGACGGTCGCCCAGCGCGACCCGCTGGGGCTGGTCGAGCGCCGCGTCCAGCCGGAGGCGACAGCGCATCTGGTCGTCTACCCGCAGGTGTACGTCCTCGCGGACCCGACGCTCGGGGGCATCCTCGCGGACCCCATGACCGCCGAGCGCCAGGAGTTCGACCGCCTCCGCGAATACGTCCCCGGCGACCCCCTGCGGAACGTCCACTGGAAGTCCAGCGCCAAACACGAGGAGTTTCTGGTGATGGAGTTCTCGCCGACCGAGCGCACCGAGACGTTGCGGGTCGCCGCCGGGGCCGCTCCCGGCGCCGAGGACCGGATGGCCGGCGCGGCAGCGACGCTGACCGACGCCGCGCTCGCGGCCGGCCTGACGGTCGAACTGTGGGTACCCGACGGCCACCTCGCGCCGGGGTCGGGCGAGACCCACCGCGAGAACGCGATGCGCCTGCTCGCGACGGCCGGCAGCGGCGACGTCGAGGAGGCGGCACGCGCCGCCGCGGACGTCGCCATCAGCGCCAACGCCCGGACGACTACCGTGCGCCTGCCCGAGGGCGAGCGGTCGTTCGACTCGCTGGTGACCGGGACGAAACGCCGCACGGACAGTGCCGTCGCCAGGGAGGCCGACGCAGCCGACGAAGACGGTCGGGAGGTGGTGGCGTGAGCGTGAACACTGCCGACCGGGTGCGCGGTGCGCTGCCGTCGGTCCGCCCGACGCGGGCGCTGGCGCTGCTGGCGACGGCCGGACTGCTGGGGGCGGTGCTGTCGGTCCTGTACGGCATCGTCCAGGTGGACGGCAACCCCACGCTGCTGTTCCTCATCGCGGGGGCGTCGCTGGTCGCCGCGACGGTCTTCGCCCGGACGGTCCGGGTCGTCGTCACCTTCGCGGTGGCGGCGGCGCTGCTCGCGGTCGGCCTCGTCTGGTACGTCCTCTCGTTGCCCCACGACCCCCAGTTCGTGGCGATGCTCGAGAGCAATCTCGAACTGCTGACGGGCCAGTCGCTGCTCGAGATCAAGCAGTCGGACGTCTGGGCGCTGTCGGTCGCGCCGACGCCCGTCCTGGTCGCCTGGTACCTCTCGCTGCGCGGGTGGTACAGCACGGCGGCGCTGGTCGGGGGCGGGACGCTCTCGTATTTCGTTCTCACGGGCGACGCGTCGGTCCCCCAGACGCTACTGGGCGTGGTCAGCGCGGCCGGCCTGGTCGGTCTCGGCGACCTCGACCGCGGGGGTGCGTCGCTGTCGGCCGCCGAACCGGTCGCGGTCGTCCTCGCGGTGATGGTGGTGACGCCGCTTTTGATCACGGTGACGCCGGCGGGGTCGGCCTCGCCGGTCGCGCTGGGCGGCGGCGGCGGTAACACGACCGTCGAGGCGAGCATCGTCGACACCGACTCGGAGGTGGAACTGGTGGGGTCGATCTCGCTGTCCCCGGAGGTGCGCTACACCGTGACTGCCCCGGAGTCGAAGTTCTGGCGGACGTCGAGTTTCGACCGCTACACGGGCGAGGGGTGGGTCCGGACGGGCGAACCGGCCCGGCCCGGCGAGCGGCCGCTGGGCTTCCCGCCCGGCGAATCGCGGCGCCTCGAACAGACCTTCCGGGCGGAGTCGTCCATCTCGACGATGCCGGCCGCCTGGCGCCCGGTCGACGTCTCCGGGGGGACCGCCGACACCGCACAGGTCACCAGCCTCGGCGGGTTGCGGCCGGCCGAGAGCCTCGACCCCGGTGACAGCTACCAGGTGACCAGCGCCGTCCCCGACGTCTCCGCGGAGGACCTCGCGGCCGCCGGGTCGGACGACCCCGCGGAGATCGAGGAACAGTTCACCCAGCTACCCGAGAGCACGCCCGACCGCGTGGCCGAGCGCACCGCGAACGTCACCGCGTCGGCCTCGAACCGCTACGAGACCGTCCGGACCGTCGAGGAGTACCTCGAGTCGACCAAGGAGTACTCGCTGGACGTCGACCGGCCAGAGGGCAACGTCGCGGACGCGTTCCTCTTCGAAATGGAGGCGGGCTACTGTACGTACTTCGCGACGACGATGGTCACGATGTTGCGCTCCCAGGACATCCCCGCGCGGCTGACGGTCGGCTACACGCCCGGCGAACAGGTCGACGAGGACACGTACGTCGTCCGGGGCTACGACTCCCACGCCTGGGTCGAGGTCTACTTCCCGGGCCAGGGGTGGGTGCCCTTCGACCCGACGCCGACGGCCCCCCGCGAAACCGCCGAGCGGTCACGTCTCGACCAGGCCAGAACGGAAAACGAGACGAACGTCGACACCAACGAGACCCTCGGGAACGAGCGGGCGACGCCACTGCCCGAGGGCGACCCCGCGGCGCAGGCCGAACAGGCCTCCACGCCGTCCGACCCGGCGGACATCAACGCGTCCAACCCCGAGATCGTCGAGGCGATCCAGGGCCGGCCCGAGGAGGTCGCCGCCGCGCAGGACGGCGGGTCCTCGCCGCTCCCCTCGCGGGAACAGATCGCGCTGGGAGCGGTCGTCCTCGCGGGAGCGGTGGCGGGACTCCGCCGGAGCGGCGCTGCCGACCGGGCCTACCGCTCGCTGTGGCTCCGGTACGTGGGGCGCTCGGACCCCCGGACCGACGTCGAGGCGGCCTACGAACGGCTGGTCTACCTGCTCGAACGGCGCCACCGCCCCCGCCGGGAGGGCGAGACCGTCCGGCAGTATCTCGACGCCATCGACGCGGACCCGCGGGCACGCCGGCTGGCCCAGCTCCGCGAGCGCGCCCACTACGGCGGCGTCGCCACCCGCGAGATGGCCGAGGAGGCGCTGGACCTGCTCGAGGAACTCCGCGAGGCGTAACCGACACGCGTATTGGCGCGACGGCGGACATCCGTGTATGACCGACGCCGACGCGGACGCTCTCGACGCGGACCTGCGGCGCCGGACCTGGCAACTCCTCCAGCCCGGCGAGATCGACCTCGACGGCCTCGTCGTCCAGACCGACTTCGGGGGCGACGAGGAGACGCGGATGCACCAGGCCACCCTGGCGGTCGGCGACCTGATCGCGACCCACGCCGGCCAGGACCCCGCCGACACCTACGTCTACTCGGGCAACGACGACCCCGAGTTCGCCTCCAACCAGCACCAGGGGCTGACCCTCGCGGCCGACGAGTTCGTCTGGGAGTGCCAGCAACTCCTCCGGGACGGGAGCTTCGACGTGGTCTTCTACTTCGAGGCCGAGGCCGACACCCGGGGTCTCCTGGCGGCAGTCCGCGAGCGGGGCTACGAGGCCTCGGCAGTCCGGGGCCAGGCCGACGAACCCGGGGCCGCCGTCCTGGAGTAGTGCGGTCACTGGATGCCGTGCAAACGGCCGAGGTCCCCGTTCCGATCAGTAGCCCCCACCGGCTTCGAAACACTGTCCACACCTGCTCACGCTGTACTGCTCGGTGACGTGTGCAACTTCGACGAGTCGTAATCGTTCCTGGGCAACGTGTGAGACGTGACCACACGGCGTCTGGTACCCATCCGTTCCCGGGTCCTGCTTGTGCAGCGTCATGGTTGTCTCGTTCAAGATTCCGGTTCGTTCTGCGATCTGGGCCATTGCCAAGAGACACCATGGCACGCTACCCTTGAGTCTCTACAGCATGGTAGACGAGGGCATACAAACCCCCACCGTTCCGGTGTCGAACCGACCTCGACATGATCGATACGCAGGCTCGTTCTGACGGGAGTTTTAGTGTGGCGGGCGAAAATGGGACAGCGATGCTCCCGCTGCTCCACGACTTCGCCGGCGAGACGGTCCTCGTGTTCGGCGGCGGCCCCGTCGGCGCCCGGAAGGCCTGTCGCTTTGCCCGCGAGGCCCGCGTCGTCGTCGTCAGCCCCGACTTCGCGGACGCCGACTTCGGGGCCGCACGGCTGGTGCGCGGGGCGCCCGGCCCCGACGACGTGGCGGGGTGGTTCGACCGCGCCAATCCCGCCCTCGCCGTGGCGGCGACCGACGACGCCGACGTGAACGCGGCCATCGAGCGGGCCGCCCGCGAGCAGGGCGTACTCGTCAACCGCGCGGACGAGAGCGGCGCCCGTCGGGCCGGCAGCGTCGTCGTCCCGGCAACGGTGCGGGACGGCCCGGTGGTGGTCGCCGTCGCGACCGGCGGCCGGAGCCCGGCACTCAGCAAGTACCTCCGCGAGCGACTCGAACCGGCCGTCGAGAACGCCGGCGCGATGGCGGACCTCGCCGCTGATTTCCGGGCGGACCTGCGCGAGTGGCCGGCCGAGAAGCGCCGCGCGGCCCTGCGTGCGGTCGTGCGCAGCGACGACGTCTGGGCGGCCCTGGACGACCCCGACGCGGACCCCCGCGAGGTGGCGGCCGAAGTGATCACGGAAGCGACCGGAAAATCGCCGTGACCCGGATGCCGCCACGGTGTGCGCCGGCCGCACGGCCGGGAGCGAGTGTCCGAGCGGCACGAGGGCGAGCGGAGCGAGCCCTCGGACTACGCGAGCGGGGAGCGACAGCGACCCGCGAGCTACAGCGAGGACCGAGCGACGCGAGACCGACCGTAGGGAGGTCTCGGTTTGCGCGAACGGGGAGCGAAGCGACCCGTGAGCGACCCGGGGAAGGGCAGGTCCGCCGTCGGCGGGGCGGGACCGAAAGGGGCCGGCCGCCTCGATCCCTCCCGGGCGA
>CAZUWC010000079.1:0-7485 GCA_964623935.1 uncultured Halobacteriales archaeon | reverse complement strand
GTTACTCGGTCGCTTCGCTCCCTGCGTTACTTGCGTCGCCCGGGAGGGATCGAGCACCGGGAGAGCAAGCTCTCCCGAGCAACCGGCGCACGGCGCCGGTGACGGCCGGCCCCTTTCGGTCCCACCCCCGCCGACGCCAGGCCTGCCCTTCCCCGGGTCGCTCACGGGTCGCTTCGCTCTTGCGGCTCACTCCGATCGCCGCGCGCGCATGCGGAGCCCTCGCACGGGTCGCTTCGCTCCCCGTTCGCGCAAATCGAGACCTCCCTACGGTCGGTCTCGCGTCGCTTGGTCCTCACGGTGTTCGGACACGCGCTCCCGGCCGACCTGGCGCAGGCTGTCGTGGTCTCCGTGGCGCGACGTCGGCGTGCGGGAGCGGATGCTCTCACACCGCGTGAACAGAGCAGCCGAGACACCGAAGCGTTTGTATACAAAGCATACAAAGTAAACACATGGGAACGATTTCCGCGCGCGTGCCCGACGAGTTGGAGGCCGAACTCGAGGCGTATCTCGACGAGGAGAACCTCGACCGGAGCACGGCCGTCCGGAAACTCCTCGCGGAGGGCCTCGAGGAGTGGCGTCGCGAACAGGCACTGGAGAGACTCGCGGCCGGAACGGTCACGTTCAGCAGAGCGGCCGACCTGGCAGGCATGTCCGTCTGGGAGTTCGCCCGCCTCGCCGAGGAGCGTGACGTCACCTGGGTGGCCGACGACCACCTCGACGCTGACCTCGAGGCGTTGTGATGTGGGTCTTCGACGCGACGCCGCTCATCTACCTCGCGAAGGTCGACCGACTCGCGCTCGTCGAGCACCTCGACGCGTCGTGTGTGATCCCCGAGCGCGTCTACGAGGAAGTCGTCACGTCCGGCATCGAAGCGGGGTATCCGGACGCCCGCCGTATCGAACGGAGCGTCGATGCCGATAGATTTGACGTCGTGTCAGTCGAGATGGGGGAGGGGTCGCTGCCGTCGCGACTCGGGGAACACGACAACCTCAGTGACGCCGACGTGGCCGTGCTCGCCTGTGCGGCCGAACACGACGGAGTGGCCGTCATCGACGAAACGTACGGCCGTGACGTCGCGGCGACCGAGGGGATCACCACCCGTGGAACGGCCTATCTCGTGTTGACACTCACGAAGCAGGGGGCGGTCACCGTCGACGAGGCACGGACCGTCATCGACGCGATGATCGGCGAAGGGTGGTACTGCGCGCCGGACGTCTACACGCGCATCGTCGGAAAACTCGACGAAATCGCGGAGTAGTACTCGTCACGTCGGCCGACACTCGCAATCGTTCGGGCGCTGGCTGGTCAGAGCCGCTTCTTTACCTTCTCGACGACGCGGATGTCCTCGATGGCGGTGTCGGGGTACTGCCCGTCCGCGTCCTTCTCGGCGGCCTTGACCATGTCCCAGACGACGTTCAGCCCCGTCGTCACTCCCGTGAGGGCCTCCATCTCACAGCCCGTCTTGCCCGTCGTCTCGACGGCCACAGTCAGTTCGATGGCGTCCTCGCCGACCTCGAAGGATGTATCGACGTTCGTGACGGGAATCTGGTGGCACATCGGGATCGTCTCCCAGGTGTGTTTGACCGCCTGGATGGCGCCGACGCGGGCCGTCGCCAGCACGTCGCCCTTCCCGAGTTCGTTCTCGCGGACGGCCGTCACCGTCGAGGGCTGGAGCCGGATGTGTCCCCGCGCGACCGCCCGGCGCCTGCTGTCGGCCTTCGCCCCGACGTCGACCATCTCCGCGCGGCCTTCCTCGTCCGTGTGGGTGAGTTCCTCGTCCGTCATGGTTCAGTGGTCGTGGGAGTGGTCGTGTCCGCCGCCCTCGCCGCTCGCGAGGGAGACCAGGTGGCCGACGACGGGGAGAATGAGTTCTTCGGTCCCGAACTCGGCGGCCTGCTGGCTGCCGGGCAGGCAGAAGACAGGCACCCCGTCGGCGACACCGGCGGTGGCCCGCGAGATCATAGCGTGGGGGCCGACCTCTTCGACCGAGCGCGCGCGGAACTGCTCGCCAAAGCCCGGAACCTCGCGGTCGAAGAGGGGAGTGAGGGCCTCGACGGTGACGTCGTCGGGAGTCACGCCCGTCCCGCCGGTGGTGACCACGGAATCGACGTCCTCGCGGTCGACGAACTCCCCGACGCGCTCGCGGATGCTCGTCCCCTCGTCCCCGACCAGGTCCCGGACTGCGACGGTGTGGCCGTCGGCTTCGATGGCCGCGACGATGGTGTCGCCGCTGGCGTCCGTGTCAAGGGTGCGCGAGGAGGAGACCGTGAGCACGCCGAAGGAGACCGTGTCTGCGTCGTGGTGGTGATGGTGGTCGTCAGGCATGGCCGCCCCTACGCGGGGCGGCGGCATAGTTCTACTCGTAGACGACGCCCTCGACGGTCGCTTCGAGGACGACTTCGCCCGTCGCCTCCTCGCCAGGGGTCCCCGTGTCCGGTGTCTCCGTCTCGCCCTCGACGCGCCGACAGACCACGCTCGCCTCGATGTCGACCCCCTCGGGGCGGTCGGTCACGCGCTCGTTGGTCCACGTACACCGGACCGTGTCCCCGGAGTAGACCGGCCGGCGGAAGTGAAAGTCCATCCGCGTCGCGAGCACCTCCAGGTCGCCGCCGATCTTCGTGAGCAGGCTCCCGGTGAGAAGTCCCTGGACGAGCACGCGCCCCTCGGCGTCGGGTTCGGTGTGTCTGTCCTGCGTGTCGCCGGTCACGTCGGCGAACTGCCGGACCTCCGCCACCGTGAACGTCCGCTCGTGCGTGTAGGTCTCTCCCTCCGCGGGCGTCGGCATACCCGGACTGGGCGGGCGAGGGACAAAAGCCCGTCCGAACCCTCGTTGCGGATGACAGGACGGGAGACCGGGAGGCCCGGACCGAGGCGAAAGGCAAGTAGCCGCCCCGTCCAACGGGGCGGTAGATGGGCGTTCGCGACGCCACGCGGCGGTTGCTCGACCGGTTCCCGGCGGCGCTGGCCCGGGCCGGCGTCGTCGACCGGGGCCCCGCCACCGAGGCGTTCGACCTCGCGGTCCCGGTGATGGTCACCGGCGGGCTCCGGGTCCTCCTGCGGATGGCCGACTTCGTGTTCGTCGGTATCGCCATCGGCGACGCCGCCATCGCCGGCCTCGAACTGGCCTTCCTCTACTACTTCGTGGCCTTCGGGCTCTCGCTTGCGCTCACCTCGGGGACCATCAGCGTCGTCTCCCGCCTCCAGGGTGCAAACGAGCGCCGGCGGGCCGACGTGGCCGTCAAACAGTCGCTGTGGCTCGTCCTCGCCGTCTCGGTGCCCCTTTCGGCGGTCGCCTGGCTCTCTCCCGAGTGGCTGGTGGGCATCCTCTCCGGGGACGCGGCGGTGGTGGCGCTGGGCGCGGCGTACCTGCAGGTGGTGATGCTCTCGCTGGTCTTCCGGTTCTGGAGCATGGCCGCCGCGCGGGCCCTCGCGGGCAGCGGCGATACGCGCACGCCGATGTACGTCCGCCTGCTGACGCTCCCGACGAACGTCGTCCTCAACGCCGTGCTCGTGTTCGGCCTCGGGCCCGCACCGCGCCTGGGAGTCGTCGGCGTCGCGCTGGGCACCGTCGTCGCGAACGCGCTGGCGGGCGTGGTCTTTTTCGCCCTGCTGGTTTCGGGGCGGTTCGCGGTCTCGCTGCCCCTGGGCGGCCCGCAGTTCGACGCCGACATCACGCGGGAGATTCTCCGGGTCGCTGCGCCGCTGACCGGGATGCGGCTGTTGCAGTCCTCGGTGCGGTTCCCCTTCCTGTTCGTGCTCGGGGCGCTCGGGACGCCGGCCCTGGCGGCCTACGCCATCGGACGGCGGGTGATGTTGCTGGCGCTGATGCCCGCGTGGGGGTACTCGACGGCCGCGAGCACGCTCGTCGGACAGGCGGTCGGGGCCGGCGAGGAGACCCGGGCGACCGAGTACGGCTGGCAGACGCTGCGCATCGGACTCGCCACGCAGTTGCTGCTGGCGGTCGCCCTCGTCACCGGGGCCCGTCCCATCGCGACGCTCTTTGGCACCGACCACGTCGGCCTCGCGGTGGAGTTCATCCGGGCCTTCGGCCTCGCGACGGCGGGCTTTAGCGTCTCCCGGACGATGCGCGGGAGCCTCCGCGGAGCGGGTGACACGCGCTGGCCACTCTACGGAACCCTCGTGGGATCGTACCTCGTCCGTCTGCCGGTGGCCGCCCTCGCGTTGCCCGCGGGCACGGCATTCACCGTCGCCGGCCTCTCCCTCTCGCCGGGACTGGGCCTGGGGACCGGCGCGGTCTTTCTGGCTATCCTCGGGGACTTCTACACGAAGGCGGCGGTCAACGCCGGCCGCTTCTACTCGGGGAAGTGGCAGGCGGTCGCCCGCGCGGCCGGGGTGGGGGCGACCGGGGCCGTCCACGAGGACTGATAGTTTCAATCGAGTCAGTATCAGATGAGGTCCAGTTCCCTGCCGAGTTTCTCGTAGACCCTGAGCGCCTCCTCGAGGTCCTCCGTCGAGAGGCCGGCGTTTATCTGGTTGCGGATGCGCGCCTCGCCGCGGGGCACCATCGGGTAGACGATCGCCAGCGCGAAGATTCCCTCCTCGAAGAGTCGGTCGGCCAGTCGCGTCGCTTTCTTCGAGTCTCCCACCATCGCGGGCACGATCGGCGTCTCGCTGTTGCCGGTGTCGAAGCCCATCGACTCGAGTTCGCTCACGAAGTACTCGCGCAGGTCCCACAGCCGCTCGACCCGCTCGGGTTCGCTGTCGATAATCTCCAGGGACCGCTTGTTCGCGGCCGCGACGGCGGGCGGGTAGCCCGCGCTCAGCAGCCAGGTCCGGGAGGTGTTGTACGCGAAGTCGATCACCTCCTGGTTGCCCGCGAGCATGCCGCCGAAGACGCCACAGGCCTTCGAGAACGACCCCATCTGGAAGTCGACGTCGTCCTCGAGGCCGAACTCGGCGGTGATCCCGTGACCGCCGCCGAGCACCCCCTCGCCGTGGCAGTCGTCGACGTACGTCATCGCGCCGTAGTCGTCGGCAAGGCGCTGGATCTCGTCCATTCTGGCGACGTCACCGTCCATCGAGAAGACCCCGTCGGTGACGATTATCATCCGGTCGTACTCCCCGTGGACCTCCCGGAGCGTGTCGTGGAGGTCGGCCATGTTCGAGTGTTCGTAGATGGCCTTGTCGGCCGGCGAGAGCCGGACACCGTCGATGATCGACCCGTGGTTGAGTTCGTCGGTGACGTAGACGTCCCCCTCCTCGAGCAACTGGGGCAGCAGGCCGGCGTTGACGGCGAAGCCGGTCTGGTAGGACAGGCCCGCCTCGGTCCCTTTGAACTCGGCGATGGCCTCGTGGAGGTCGTCCTGGAGGTCGGTGTAGCCCGCGATGGACCAGTCCGATCCCGCACCGACGCCGTACTTCTCGATGGCCGTCATCGCCGCGTCGGCGACCCGCGGGTCACTCGCCAGGTCGAGGTAGTTGTTCGAGGCCAGCATGATCACCTCCTGCCCCTCGACAGTGGGGTTGGCCTGTGTGGCCGTCTCCAGTTGTCTGAGCACCCACGTCTCGCCCCGTTCCTCCATTGCCTCTACCTTCTCTCGCAGGTAGTCGGTCTTCTGTTGCGTCATGCGTCAGTCTGGACGACAAATCATCGCCACTTGAATCGCCCGGTCGACGACCGACGAGGGGTGTCCGGGGCCGTTCGCCTCCCCGGGCCGGGAACCCGGGACCGAACGCTCCCCGTCTGCCGGTGTGTCTCCCGCCGACCACCCGGCGCCAGGTTCTTGTGCTGTCGTGACTATTGATAACATGAAACATGAAAGAGAGAGAGGACACGTACCGCTGTGAGGCCTGCGAGGAGACGTTCGAGAGCCGGGAGGAGTTGCGCAGGCACGTCTACGACATCGGGCTGGTGTGGTAGCGACCCTGTGGGGGCGAGTCGTGCGCGAAAGGCTGTTCTTAAGTCCGGCCCGTCGAAACGGCGGGTATGGACGATCGCACCTACACCGCGGACGCCGAGCCGGGCGAGACGGTCACGCTGGCCGGCTGGGTCCACGAGATTCGGGACCTGGGTGGTATCGCCTTCCTCATCCTCCGGGACGCGACCGGCAGGATACAGGTCAAGTTCGAGAAAGACGAGATGGCCGACGAGCTCGTCGAGACGGGGCTGGGGGTCCACCGCGAGAGCGCCATCACCGTCACCGGCGCCGTCGAGGAGGAGGAGCGGGCCCCCACCGGCGTCGAGGTCGTGCCCGAATCCGTGGAGGTGCTCGCCGAGGCCGACCCCGAACTGCCCCTCGATCCGTCGGGCAAGGTCGATGCAGACCTCTCGACGCGCCTCGATAATCGGACGCTGGACCTCCGGAAGGACGAAGTGAGGGCCATCTTCGAGATCCGTGCCGAAGTGCTCCGTGCAGTGCGCGAGCAGTTCCGGACACTCGATTGCACCGAAATAAACACGCCGAAGATCGTCGCCACGGGCACCGAGGGCGGGACCGAACTGTTCCCGGTGACCTACTTCGGCCGGGAAGCCTTCATGAACCAGAGCCCCCAGCTGTTCAAGCAGCTGATGGTCGGCTCCGGGCTGGAGCGGGTCTTCGAGATCGGCCCCATCTTCCGGGCCGAGGAGCACAACACCCCCCGCCACCTCAACGAGGCGACGATGATCGACTTCGAGTCGGCTTTCATCGACCACACCGAGGCGATGGACGTCTGCGAGGCCATCGTCCGGGCGGCCTACGAGGGGGTCGCCGAGCACTGCGCCGACCAGTTAGCGACGCTCGGGTACGACGACTTCGGGGCCCCCGACGGGGAGTTCCCGCGCCTGCCCTACGAGGAGACCATCGAGCGGGTCAACGCCACCGGCGCCCTCGACGAGGTGCTGGTGTGGGGCGACGACCTGCCCACCGAGGGCGAGAAGGCGCTGGGCGAGGAGATCGGTACCCACTACTTCATCACCGACTGGCCCAGCGAGGTCAAGCCCTTCTACATCAAGGACCACGACGACGACCCCGAGGTGTCGACGGGTTTCGACATGATGCACCCCTCGCTGGAACTGGTCTCGGGCGGCCAGCGCGAACACCGCCACGACCACCTCATCGAGGGGTTCGAACAGCAGGGGCTCGAACCCGAGGCCTTCGAGTACTACACCAAGATGTTCAGGTACGGGATGCCGCCCCACGCCGGCTGGGGCCTCGGTGTGGAGCGCCTCGTGATGACGATGCTCGATCTGGACAACATCCGCGAAGCGGTGTTGTTCCCGCGAGACCGGCAGCGCCTGTCGCCCTGAGACGGCGCTGCCCGGCGAGCGGGGGCTCGCCAGAGCTTGCTCTGGCGGTGTTCCCGCGAGATCGCCAACGTCTGAGCCCGTAGGCGAAGACGTTGGGAGCCAGCGAGACGAGTCCCGCGAGTCTCGCGGGACCGGCAGCGCCTGTCTTCATAACAGTCGCAGTAACGCCTCTCCTCTCCCGGTGAATTATAGTATTGTTGTTGTTTCACCGGGTGTAGTGCAAGATGGAGCGCGCG
>CAZUWC010000078.1:0-7508 GCA_964623935.1 uncultured Halobacteriales archaeon | reverse complement strand
GCGGTCCCCCACCCGGAGCGCTTACTCCTTCAGGACGACCCGGTAGACGACGACGAGTGCGACCAGTGCGAGTGCGAACTTGAGTTTTCTCGACATCACGTCACTGGAGGGGCGATAGCGGCATAGTTTTTCCGACGAGTGGCGACGGGAGAGACCAACGACAGTATCAGGCGATGTCGCGGCTGGTGTCGACCGAGACTTCCTCGACGAGTTCGAGTTTGATGATGTCGGCCGGTGCGCGCCCGCCCCGGAACTTGGGGATCGCCATGCGGTTGTCGACCTCGTCGCCCGAGGTGTCGGTCCGGAGTTCGAAGACGACATCCGCGAAGTGTTCGGTCGTGTCCCGGAGCGGCGGGACTGCCCGGCCGTCCAGGCAGTGCAAGATTGCGAGGCTGTTCGTGTTGAAGATGTGGTTCTGGAGTTCGTTCAGGAAGTTCCGGTACCGGGAGTGGGGCTCCTGGGCCTCGAGGACGTCCACCGGGTCGAGAACGAGGTTCGACGCCTCGGGGAGGGCGCTGACGAGTTTGCCGGCGTTGTCCAGCGGTGCCTCCCCGGAGATGTGCCGGACGGTGGGGTCGCCTGTCTCCGTCGGACTGTGCCCGATGCTGTCCTTGACGGCCTCGGCCGAGCGGTCGAGGGAGAGCCACAGCGTCCCGCGCGTGACGGTCAGTTCGTAGAGAAACAGCTCTGCCTGGCTGGCGGGGTGGGCTTCCAGGGCCACGATGCTCCCGGCCGGCAACCCCCCGCCCAGCTTCCGGTCGAGAACGTCGATCCCCGTCCGCAGCCGGTTCGCCATTCGTTCGCATATACAGTACTGAAGCCATTAATCATTTCGGCCGACCCTCGCGAGTCCAGCCCCGAGGACCGCCCGGAGGACCGTCTCACAGAGTGCCTGCAACCGGGGCTGGGTGTGGACCGCGTCGGCGTCGACCGTCGGCAGTGCCTCGACGGGACACTCGAAGTCACCGGGGCCGGTCCCGCCCCGCACGAGGACGGCCTGCGGTGTCGCGTCGAGTCGGCGGGCGACCGCCGCCGTCTTGTGCGTGTCCTCGCGTGCCGCGGGCGTGTCGGTCGTCACCAGCACCGACCGCTCGCAGGCTCGCAGCGGCCGCGCTGCGTCCCCGCCCGCGCCAGCCGGACAATCGACCAGCACAGGGTCGTGCCAGCGGGACAGTCCCTTCAGCGCGGCCGGGACCGAGGTCGGGCGGCCGGCAGTGACGACGCCCGCACCCGCGAGTTCGGGGGACCGGTGGACCGCCTCGCCGGGCGGGCGACCCGCCACGATGGCGTCGGCGGTCGGTTCCCGCGGGACGTCCGCGAGCAGGTGCAGGTCGGGCATGTCGACGTCCGCGTCGACGACGACCGGGTCCCGTCCCGACCGGGCCAGCGCCACGGCGAGCCCGGCCGCGAGCGTCGTCTTGCCGGCGCCGCCCTTCCCTCCGGCGATAGCGAGCATGGACAGGGCTGGCCGCCCCTTCCTACAAAAACCGTCGGGCTCCGACAGTATCAAGAGCGTCCGGGACGCGGATAGAGGCGAATGCGCCACGACCACGTCATCAGCGCCAAACAACTGACCCGGGGTGACATCGAGGCGGTGCTCGACCGCGCGGGGGAGATCGCGGCCGATCCCGGGGCCCACGCGGACCGCCACGCCGGTGCGTTGCTCGGCTTGCTCTTTTTCGAGCCGAGCACGCGGACGAAGATGAGTTTCTCCGCGGCGATCAAGCGCCTCGGCGGTGACGTCGTCGACATGGGACCGGTCGACTCCTCCAGCGTCAAGAAAGGCGAGAGCCTCGCCGACACGGTGCGGGTCATCGAGGGCTACGCCGACGCGCTCGTGCTCCGCCACCCCAGCGAGGGCTCGGCCAAGATGGCGACGGAGTTCGTCGACGTCCCGCTGATCAACGGCGGCGACGGTGCCGGTCAGCACCCCACACAGACGCTGCTGGACCTCTACACCATCCGCGAGAACGCCGGCCTCGACGACCTCACCATCGGGGTCATGGGCGATCTGAAGTACGGCCGGACGGTCCACTCGCTGGCCCACGCCCTGACGAACTTCGAGGCGACACAGCACTTCGTCAGCCCGGAGACGCTCGCACTCCCGCGAAACGTCCGGTACGACCTCCACGAGGCTGGCTCGGCGGTCAAGGAACACACCGAACTGGAGCAGATCCTCCCGAACCTGGACGTTCTCTACGTGACGCGCATCCAGCGCGAGCGGTTCCCCGACGAGAGCGAGTACCGCAAAGTCGCCGGACAGTACCAGATCGACGCCGGGACGCTGGAGGCTGCCCGCGAGGACCTCGTCGTGATGCACCCGCTGCCCCGCGTCGACGAAATCGCGGCCGACGTCGACGGGACCGACCACGCCTGCTACTTCCAGCAGGCACACAACGGCGTCCCCGTGCGGATGGCGCTGCTCGATCACCTCCTGGAGGGACAGCGATGACCGACGACCGCGAACTCCGCGTCAGCAAGATTCGGAGCGGCACCGTCATCGACCACATCACCAGCGGCCAGGCGCTGAACGTTCTCGCGATTCTCGGCATCGACGGCACCGACGGCGAGGTGGTCTCGATCGGGATGAACGTCCCCTCGGACCGACTCGGCACGAAGGATATCGTGAAAGTCGAGGGCCGCGAACTCTCCCAGGGCGAACTTGACGTGCTCTCGCTCATCGCGCCCGTCGCCACTATCAACATCATCCGTGACTTCGACGTCGTCGAGAAACACCGCGTCGACCGCCCGGAGACGGTGACCGGCGTCCTCCAGTGTCCGAACCACAACTGCGTCACGACCGAGGACGAACCCGTCGACTCGCAGTTCGAGGTTCTCGACGACGGCGTACGCTGTGTCTACTGTGACACCATCATCCGCGACGATTTCGCTGCACACATCCTCGCGTAAACTACTCCACCCGGTTAGCTCTCTTCGAGTTCCTCGACGAGTTCCTCGGCGTCGACGTCCGCGTCCTCGAGTGCGGCCTCGATCTCTTCCTCGCCGCCACCCATGCCACCCATGCCGCCCATCATGCCAGGCATCCCCATGCCGGGGGTGCCCTCGATGATCTCCTGGATGACGACCCGGTCGACGTCGAGGTAGTCGATGAGGTCGTCGGCGATCTGCTGTTTCTGGAACATCCACTGCTGGTTCATCGTCAACTCCGGCGTCGCCTCGATGTACAGCGACTCCTTTTCGACCTCGATTGTCTCGTACTCGGGTTCGTCGTCCGCCTCGTCGGCCTCACCCTCCTCTTCTGTGTCGGCCTCCGCCTCCTCGTCACCGTCGTCTTCCTCGTCTTCTTCGACGAGCCGTTCTTCCTCGACGGAATCGGTCTCGAAGTGGACGTTCAACTGGAGGTCGAGCAGCGTCTCGAGGAGGCTCTCGGCTTTGGCCTGGCGGTCGGTGATTTCGCCGACCACCTCGTACTCGTACTCGATGTCCTCGCCGGCCAGCGGGTGGTTGAAATCCACTCGCGCGCGGCCGCCGATGATGGTCTCGACGAACCCCTCCTGGCCGTCGATCCGGACCTGTGCGCCGGGGTAGCGGTCGTCCTCCGGGAGTTTGTCCTTGCTGACCGTGCGGACCTCCTCCTCGTCGTACTTGCCGAATGCCTCCTGGGCGGGGGCGACGACGCTTCCGGTGTCGCCGACGTCCTTCCCGACGACGTCCTCCTCGACGGACGGGAAGATGTGCCCCTCGCCGAGCACGATGGTCCGGGGTTCGAGTTCCCGGTCGGCGTCGACGTCCTCCTCCTCTGCGACCTCGGGGTCGGTCGTGTCGACGAGGTCGTCGCCCTCCACTGTCCGGGCGGTGTAGTCCAGTTCGACGAAGTCCCCCTCCTGGAACCCCGATGGCTCCTCCTCGGCCTCCGTCTCCTCGGGTTCTCCTGTCTGGCTCTCGCTTTGCTCCTCTGGGGCGTCCTCGGCCTCGGGGTCGTTGCTCATACCGTTTCGTCTGTCGTTGTACTCTTAAGGACAACGTTTCGCCCCCACCTCGGCCCCGCAGGAAATTAGCCGGCGTACTCGCTCTCGCGGAGGATTTGTCGGTGCGAGTCGCTGTCGATGTTGCGCCCGGAGACGGGGATGACGACGGTCTGTCCCGCCAGTTCGTCGCCCGCTTCGAGTGCGGCTGCGACCGCCGTGCCACAGGCCCCCTCCATCACGACGTGTTCGTCGACGTACATGCGGGCGACGGCCTCGCGGATGGCGTCGTCCGAGACCAGGCGAAAATCCGCCAGTCCCTCTCGAAGGACGTCCGTCGTCAGCGCGAAGGGCACCCGCGTCGCGACGCCCTCCGCGAACGTCTCCATCCGGTCGTGCGAGTCGAGGGTTCCCTCGTCCCAGGCGCGGTAGACCGCCGGTGCGCCCTCTGCCTGGGCTCCGATCACGTCCGCGTCGAGAATCTCTCCGACCGACAGGCAGTACCCCGAGGCAGAGGACCCCCCGCCGACCGGACAGACCACGACGTCGACCTCCGGGAGTGTGTCGACGATCTCCAGTCCGGCGGTGGCGACCCCCGCGACCAGCGCCGACTCGTTCGCGGAGTGGACGTACCGGTACCCCTCCTCGCGCGCGAGCCGTTCGACGTGCTCTCGGGACTCGTCGAAGTCCTCGCCGTGCTGGAAGACGTCGGCCCCGAGTGCCCGCATCGCCTCGACCTTGTCTGGGTTGGCGTCTTCGGGCACGCCGATGGTCACCGGCACGCCGAACTCCCGGCCTGCCCAGGCGACGGACTGGCCGTGGTTGCCGGTCGAGGCGGCGACGAGCCCACGCTCGCGAAAGGCCTCGTCGAGTCCCGAAACGAGGTTCACGCCGCCCCGGATCTTGAACGCGCCCGTCGGGAGCGTGTCCTCGCGCTTGAGGTAGACGTCGGCCCCGAGTGTCGCCGAGAGCGTCTCGCTGCGGACCAGTGGCGTCTCGGGGAGGTACTGCCGGACCGTCCGGCGGGCGCGATAGAGGTCGGCCGTCGTCGGCGGCGTCAGGTCGTGGTAGGGGAAGACGGTCGACTCGTCCGGGGACTCGACGGCCTCGTACTCGTCCATGCCTCCCCCAACGGGAACCACGGTAAAAACTGTACCACAAAGCGCCCGAGCGCGTCACTTTTGGCCCGCCCGGCCGTCCGACCGGCCATGTACGAGGTCGAACTGAAGGTCCGTGCCGACCACGACGAGGTCGGTTCCCGCCTGGATGCACTCGGGGCCGAACGCCTCGGGGCGGTCGTCCAGGAGGACACCTACTACGACGCTCCCCACCGGGACTTCGCCGAGACCGACGAGGCGCTCCGGGTCCGCCGCGAGTCCCCCGCTGACGGCGAGGCGAGGGCTTACCTCACCTACAAGGGGCCGCTGGTGGACGAGGAATCGAAGACCCGCGAGGAGGCCGAGACGGCAGTGGCCGACGGCGCAGCCACAGCCGACGTGCTCGCGGGGCTGGGATTCGAGGCTGCGGCGACGGTCCGGAAGGAACGCCAACGGAACAGCGTCGAGGGCTACACGGTGACACTCGACGCCGTCGCGGGGCTCGGCGAGTTCGTCGAGGTGGAGACAGACGTCGCTTCCGAAGAAGAAGTGCCGGCGGCCCGGGAGGGTGCGAAGGCGGTACTCCGGCGACTCGGACTCGACCCGGAGGAGGGTATCCGCACCTCCTACCTCGGGATAGTGCTGGCGGGAGATTCACGGGAGTAATTTCCGCCGGGGTAAAGGTTTCCGAAAGTTATAGACGCGGCCCTGACGAACGCCAGGGCGATGACCGACCGGAACATCCACGTCGAGCCCGCGACCGGGCTGGCGGTCGAGGACCAGGCCGTCGAGATCGTCGAGCGCAAGGGGCTGGGTCACCCGGACTCCATCTGTGACGGCGTGGCCGAGGCGGTCTCGCGGGCGCTGGCACGGACCTACCTCGACCGGTTCGGGACGGTGTTGCACTTCAACACCGACGAGACGCAACTGGTTGCGGGGACCGCCGCGCCGGCCTTCGGCGGCGGCGAGACGCTCGAACCCATCTACCTGCTGATCGTCGGCCGCGCGACAAAGACATACGACGGCCAGCGTGTCCCCGCCGAGACGGTCGCCCTGGAGACGGCCCGCGAGTACCTCGACGAGCACTTCCCCGAACTGGACGTCGGGTCTGACGTCGTGGTGGACGTCCGTCTCGGCGAAGGCAGCGGCGACCTCCAGGAGGTCTTCGGCGAGGACGGGGCGGTGCCGATGGCCAACGACACCAGCTACGGCGTCGGGCACGCGCCCCTGACCGAGACAGAGCGCATCGTCTACAACACGGAGCGCCGGCTGAACGGCGAGTACGGCGCCGACCACCCCGAAGTCGGCCAGGACATCAAGGTGATGGGCAAACGCGAGGGCGACCGCATCGACGTGACCGTCGCCGCGGCGATGGTCGACGCCTACATCGAGGGACTCGACGACTACCGGGATGCCGTCCGGGGCGTCGAGGAGTCCGTGGCCGGGATGGCCCGCGAGTACACCGACCGCGAGGTCACGGTACAGGTCAACACCGCCGACGACTACGAGGAGGGTGCCATCTACCTCACCACGACCGGCACGAGCGCCGAGCAGGGCGACGACGGTTCGGTTGGCCGTGGCAACCGTGCCAACGGTCTCATCACCCCCAATCGACCGATGAGCATGGAGGCAACCAGCGGGAAGAACCCAGTCAACCACATCGGCAAGATTTACAATCTCCTGAGCACCGAGATCGCCCAGTCGGTCGCGGACGAGGTCGGGGGCATCCGCCAGTTGCAGGTCCGCCTGCTCAGCCAGATCGGCCAGCCCATCGACAACCCCAGCATCGCCGACGCCACCGCCATCACCGAGAACGGTGTCGCCGTCGACGACATCCGGGCGGAGGTCGCGGCCGTCATCGACGAAGAACTGGCCGGCGTGACCGACATCACCGAGCGCATCATCGAGGACGAACTGTCGACGTTCTGAGTAGCTGACCGAACGAGTATCAGGCTCACCGACGAGCGACAGCGGAAAATCGACCATGCGAAGGGTATCACCGCCGCCGACGAGCACGACCATCCTCCGATGGCCGACATCGTCGACTCAGCACTGACGCACCTAATCGAATCGCACGAGAACCTTGAGGACGCTCGCGAAGAGCACCCGCTGGCGATGGCCGGCTCCAGCCGAAGATATACACAGTTTGAATACAACGTATGAGATATGAGCACTTCAATACGAATTTCGGAAGAGACGAAACGAAAACTCGAAGCGAGAAAAAAAGAAAATGAATCGTTCGACGAGTTGCTCGAGCGGCTTGCGCGGACAGAGAAAGACGTAGAAGAGATGGCCGGGTGGGGAGACGAAGACGAAACAGAGGCCCTGAAAGAGCACATGGATAAGAAGCGCGAAGACCTGAGCGACTCTCTCGAAACGCGAAAAGAACGAATAGAATGATCTTTCTGAGTGTTCCTGCCTTTCACGCCGTGAATAACCGGACCTTGTCGTCGCAGGCCAGCTGCGTGTATACCGGTGGACGTAA
>CAZUWC010000077.1:0-7534 GCA_964623935.1 uncultured Halobacteriales archaeon | reverse complement strand
AGCCCCTGGTAGCCCTTCAGCGCCCACTGCTGGTCGACCTGCTGTTTGAACTGGCGCTCCTCCTGGGTCAAGACGAGCTGTTCGAGCGCCTCGTGGGCTGTCAGCAGGACCGTCGCCGCGGGATGTTCGTAGTTCTCCCGGACCTTGAGGCCGAGCATCCGGTCTTCCATCATGTCCGTGCGGCCGACGCCGTGGGCGCCTGCACGCTCGTTGAGGCCCTCGACCAGTTCGACCGGCCCCACGCTCTCGCCGTCGACGGCGACGGCTTCGCCGTCCTCGAAGGTCAGTTCGACGAGTTCGGGTTGCTTCCCGCTTGGGTTGTCGGTCCAGTCGTAGATGTCGTCCTCGGGGACGGTCGCGGGGTCTTCGAGCTCCGAGCCCTCGATGGAACGGCTCCAGAGGTTCGTGTCGATGCTGTACCGGCCCTCGTCGCCGCCCTCCAGCGGGAGGCCCCGCTCGTGGGCGTACTCCTTCTCCCACTCGCGGGTGAGGCCGAGTTCCCGGACCGGCGCGACCACATCGAGGGGCGAGTTCCGCCAGACCGCCTCGAAGCGCAGCTGGTCGTTGCCCTTGCCGGTACAGCCGTGCGCGACGGCGTCGCAGTCCTGTTCCAGTGCGACGTCGAGGATGGCCTTGGCGATGACCGGTCGGGCCAGCGCCGTCCCCAGGGGGTAGCCCTGGTAGGTGGCGTTGGCCTTCACCGAGCGCAGGCACAGCTCGGCGAACTCCTCGCGGGCGTCGACGACGTACTGGTCGACCTCCAGTGCCGCGGCCGTCTCCTCGGCCTCGTGGAACTCCTTTGCGGGCTGGCCGACGTCGACCGTGACGCCGATGACCTCGTCGTAGCCGTACTCCTCTTCGAGCAGCGGGACGCAAACCGTCGTGTCGAGCCCACCCGAGAAGGCGAGCGCGACGCGTGTTGTCTCTGGCATGTGTTGTGGGGCGTGTCGTGTCCGGTGTGTCGGGTCGGGGCCGCCCGGAACCGGACGGTGGGCGGGAACTGTCGGACGGTACGAACGGTGGAAGGGGGGTAGTGACGGGCCTAACGGCCCGGTCGTCGGACTCGTGGGAGAAGACGCTGGGACCCGCCGGTGGCGACGCGCCTGCCTGGAACGCGAATCCCGTTCATGTAGCCGTGTGTATCCGCGGTACCATACAAATATCTTCCGAGAACGACCCGGTGTGCGACCGGTTCTCGGGGAGCGCCAGCACCACCGTCGCTCCCGGATGTACGGCCCGACTTCGCCTTCGTGGCTCTCGTCTCCGATGGTCCGCGTGCTACTCCCCGAGTTGACGCGCTTTCCTGACGGCCTTGAGGTAGATGGATTCGTCGAGATAGAACCCCTCTTCGAGGAGCGCTTCGAGCAGTCTGATGAACTCCTCGAAGGTGATTTCGCCCCGTTCGACGACTTCCTCGTAGACGGCCGACGGGATGAGAACGCGGTCGTACGTCTCGCGAAGCCAGTCGAGTCGACGGAGTTTCCCGAGAAAGATCAGGACGGTCGCGTCCGCGACGACTGCGGACTCACGCATCCGGGACATCCTCGCGCAGGCTGTCCTCGGAGTACTGGAAGTGGACACCGCGGTCCCGGAGTTCGCGCAGGACCCGTCGGAGTGGGAGGTCGGCCCGATCGGCAAGCGTCCCGAGCGAGATCTCCCCGCGCTCGTACCGCTCGAACGCCTGCTCGCGGTTGTGCTCGCGCACCGCGCGTTCGAGTAACCGCCGTGCGACCGCACTCTTGTCCAGTTGCTCTTCCTCGCTTATCCGCTCGATCTCGCTGGCCAGTTCGTCCGGGAGCCGCGTCGTCAGTGTCGACCCCATGCGTATACGATCGACTACGCATTAATACGCATATTACCCTTTTCACGACGGTCGGAAAGCAAGTGGCCGAGTCTCCCCGGTGACTACTCGCGCCGGGCCGCGAACAGCGCGACAGCGAGGACCGCGAGGACCGCAACGGCGAGGCCGAACCCGGGGCCGCTCTCACCCGCGCTCGCGTCGCCATCGCCGTCAGTGCCGTCACTGCCCCCGGTGGCCGTGCCGTCCTCCCCGTCGGTTCCGCCGTCACCGTCGCTGCCGTCCGACGACTCGGGACTGGCGGTCAGTTCGAACCCGCTCAGGTCCGACCCGGCGTCCCAGGCGACCTGGCCGCCGTCCTGCCGGTCCGGTTCGACGGTCACGCCCTCGACGGTGTACCCCTCTGGGAGGACGACGGCGAACGTCCGGTCGGGCTCGAAGCCGCTGGCGAAAGGCTCGGTCACGACGAGTCGGTCGCCGTTGGCCCCGGCCAGGCCCTCCCAGGTGGCCGTCAGCCCCACGATGCCGGTCTCGCCGTCGGTCTCGAAGGCGACGTCGACCCCGGTGATCGACATCTCGCGGCCGGTCGCGTTGCCGGCGTCGCTGGCGACGCCCTGGAGTTGCGTGCGGAAGCGGTCCTCGAAGGACTGTGCCGCCGTCTCGTTGTCGCGCAACTCCTCGAAGGCGGTCTGCCGGGCGTCGTCGGTCAGGTCGAACGTGTAGGTGACCGTCACCTCGGCGTCCCCGTCCTCGGCGAGCGTGACGACGAACGCCGGCGGCGTCACGTCCGCCGTCTGTGGCTGCCCGCCGGTCGTCGTCGCCGCGGCTGCCGCGGTTCCGGCTGCTGTACAGCACAGTGCGACGGCGAGGAGTACTGCGGTCGCGTGTCGTGTCCGTCGGCTCATCTCTCCGTCTCCTGTAGAGTGATTCGTTCTCATGTAGTTTCTGGCCGGTCACTGGTCCGTCGATGTCTCGATGTCAGTAGCCGCCACCGCCGTCGCCGCCGTCGCCGCCATTGCCGCCGCCAGCGCCATCGCCGCCACTGCCGCCGTCACCGCTATCGCCGCCGCCAGCGCCATCGCCGCCACTGCCGCCGTCGCCGCCACTGCCGCCGTCGCCTGCGCTGTCGGCGCCATCATCGGAACCGTCGCCCTCGCCGGGCGTCGGGGTGGACGCGTCGCCGTCGTCAGTCTCCGTGTCGTCACCGGAGGTATCGCCGGGGGCGCCGCCGTCACCGGGAGTATCCTCTGGCGGGCCGGCGTCACCGGGGCCGCGGTCGCTGTCACCGTCGTCACCGTCCGACTCGGGAGGGCCGGCATCGTCGGGACCACGGTCCTCGGGCGGGCCGGCGTCGACCGGCGCGGCGTCACCGGCGATACTTCGGGCGATTTCGGCGACTTCGGGGCCCGTCAGTTGGTCGGCGCGCTCTTTCAGCGTCTGGATCGCGGTGACGTTGATGCCCTTCGATTCGAGCAGGTCCGCGGGCAGGCCCCGCGAGGCGTTCTCCGACTCGTTGGTCAACTCCTTGGCCGTCTGGGTCCGGGCGGCCAGCTCGGCCACCTCGGCGCGGTACGTGCCCTCGCTGATCTCCTCGTTCGCGCGGGCCTCCTCGAGTTCCTGTCTGCGCTGTTCGGTCTCGTTGAGGCGCCCTTCGACGTCGCGGAGTTGCTCGGCCACGACGTCCGCGCGGGACTCGTTCGTCTCGGCCCGTTCGACCCTGATCCCGAAGGTGCGTTCGTCGACTTCGCCCTCCAGCTCTGCCCCCTGGACGCCGACGACACCCGAGAGCCGCTCGCCGGGCGCGACGCTCGCGTTCCCGTCTGCGTTCTCCGTGCCGTTCTCGTGCTGGTCGGCCAGCACGTCGCCGGTCGCGGCCATCCCCGCGACGGGGACCGCCGCCACCGCCGCGAGGAGTGCCAGTGCAACGAGTGTCGTTCTCGGTTTCATCGTATCTCCCCGTACCACCCGGGAGGGGTTATAAACGGCAGTCGCTGAACCCGGATTGGCGACGGTTAAGCCCGATTAAGCCCGATTAAACGGGCTGGCCTCATACGGATTGTTGTAGTTCTTTGCCGGATCGACCGCAGTACAGCGTGCGGTCGACCTGGAAAACGGCTACAGCAATCCGTATCATGCGTTCGGTCCCGTCCACCGCGGGGGCGGTCACAGCCTGTCGGTGTCCACGCGCCGGAGCAACACCGAGAGCCCGGCCGCACACGCCAGCACCACCGCGAGGTTGAACGCCGCCCGGAACAGCGGCTGGTAGTCCGGCGCGATCCAGATGTCGATGACCCGGCCGACACTCGAGTACAGGCCGGCCGTCGCGACCACCGCGAGGGCGAACAGGACGACGACCGCCCCCCAGACGAGGTAGGTGGGCAGTTTCCCGCTTCGCTCGGCCAGCGACGGGCCGTCGTCGGCCTCCCCGGTGTCGCTCGGTTCCGCGGCAGTCTCCTCGACGTCCGTCGACTCCCCGTCGGTCTCCGTGGCTGTTTCAGTCATGGGTTTCACCGTTCCGTCGGGCGAGTGCGAGGACGAGCACGGCGACCAGCGCAACCAGCGCGGCGACGACGCCGAAGCCGGGCCCCGCCTCACCCGGTGTCGGTGTCGCCTCCGGCTCTCCTGTCGGGCGCCCGTCACCGCTGCCTCCTTCGAAGTCGCTCACCTGGAGGCCGACGTCGCGCTCGGTCGTGTTCGCCGGCACCCGCTCGGTGGGGTCGAGACTCGCGCCCGCCCGTGCCGTGTCGACGATGACCCCGTCCACCCACAGGACTGCGTCGAGGTAGTAATTATACTGCGATGGGACCGTCAGCGACGTTTCCGGGGTGGCTGTCTCCCCGGGTTCGATCCCGTCGACGCGCACTTCCTGCTCGTCGGCGACGATGCCCGACTCGACCTGCCTGGCCTTGACCACGAGGCGCATGCCCTCTGCCGGCGCGTCGCCCGTGTTGGTCAGGTACGTCGAGACGGCCAGCGTCGACCGGTTCCCGCCGGCCTGGGCGATGCTGTACTCGACGACGGGCAGGTCCCCGCGGGCAAAGCGGTGGAACTCGACGGGCGAGTCGGCGTAGTCGGGGGTCAGCCCGCCGGTCCCGCGGACCTCCTTGGCGCCGACTGCCCGCCGTTGGCCGTCGCGGTAGACGATGGCCTCGACGCGGTAGCCCCCGCCGCGCTCGACGGTGAGCGCCTCCGTGACCGACACCTCGTGGTCGCCGCTGACGCGGCCGACGTCGACGGTCCGGCTGTCGGTCACCAGCCCCGAGTCGAGTCCGACGGCCCGGAACTCGACGGTGACGTTCTCCGAGACGCCCCGCCGGTGAGCCAGGCGGACGTCGGTTCGCAACTCCAGGGTCTCGCCCCCGACGCGGCCGTCGCTGATGGTGATCTCCTGGAGCCGGATGTCACCCTCGACGACCTCCTCCGACCGGTCGGCGACGGCGCCGGGGACCAGTGCGGCACCGATGACCGTGACCGCCAGGACGGCCAGGACGGCCGCCCCGAACAGCCACTCGCGTTCCATGGTCGGTGCCTGACGGTGTCCTGATAAGTGTCTTGTGTCGGCTCTCAGGACGAGCAACGCTGCCCGCTCACTCTTGCTCGTCGTCGCGCCCGGCCCCGTCGATGTCGACGTCGGGCAGCGTGAGGACGTTCTCCCGGCCCAGGCGGAACGACTCGACCTCGCCGTCCTCCCGGAGGTCGCCGACGACCTGGCTGGTCTTGGCCGCGGTCCAGTCGAGTTCCTCGGCGACCGCCTTCTGTTTCATGCGCCCGCCGTTCTCCTCCAGCAACCGGAGGACCTGCTCCTCGTTGCTCAACAGTTCCGGCGGCGGTCCCTCGTCACCTGCGTCAGCGCTGCCAGCTGCGGCTGCCGCCCCACTCTCGTCCCCGCCACCGCCCGCGGCACCGCCGAGCGCGGCGGGCAGGGAGACGTTACCGCGCCGACTCACGACCCAGGCACCCCCGAGCAGCGCGACGATAACGACCGCCAGCAGCGGGACGACCGGCAGGCCGCCGTCGCCCGAGGCTGGCGTGTCCGTCCCGTCACCGCCGTCGCCGCCGTCACCGCCGTCGGACCCGGCGGGGGTCTCGGCTGGCGTCCCGCCCTCGGGGACGAAGACGACGCGCGGTTTGCCGGCGTCGAAGTCGCGCTGGCCCTGCCAGACGGCCTCGTCGGCCTCGGTCCGCGTCGGCGCGGGCGCCGCCGAGTCGAGGACGTACCCCTCGGGTGCGGTCAGCCGGAGCGTCGTCCGCGAGTCGAGGAACAGCCGGTCGACCGCGTCGCCGGCCCGGACCGTCTCCCCGTCGACGGCCGCGAAGTTCGTCCACTCCAGCCGGTAGGTGACGACGCCGAACTCGACCTGGGGCTGGGACTCCCGGCGCGTCTCGACGGTGACGTTCCGGACGGACATCTCTCGCCCGGTGGCGTTCTCGGCGCCGGTGACGGTCCGCTCCATGCGCTGTCTGAACGGGTCGACGTACGGCGACGGGTCCGACTCGACGTCCGCCGCCAGTTCTTCGAAGGCCTGCGTGGCGTTCTCGTCGTCCAGCCGGAGCCGGTAGGTGACCGTCCAGCGGGCGTCGCCGTCGGCCGCGACGTCCGCCTGCAGCGTCACCGAGTCGGCGTCGATGTCGACCTGCGAGGGGGGCTGGACGGCGCCCGTCGGTCCCGCCAGGCCCCCCGCGAACAGGAGCACTGCCGCCAGGAGCGCCGCGAACCGTGCCGTCTCCGTCATCCGTTGGCTCCCGGTTTCTGCCGCAGGGTGAAACCGTTTGTTGCTCGGGGCCGGCCAGAAGGGATTTGAGGATGCCCCGCGGACGTCCGGACATGCGCGGCGACATCGAGGTCGAGACGCTCCTGAAGGTCCTCCTGGTCCTCGCGGTGATCTGGCTCGTCCTGGAGGTCCTGGAGGTCTTCCTCGAGACGCTCGCTTTCATCCTCTCGCCCCTGCCGAAACTGGTCGGCCTCGCGCTGATCGTCCTCATCGTCCTCTACCTGCTGGACCGCATCTGATACGGATTGCTGTCGCTATTTTTCAGGTCGACCGCCTGCTGTACTGCGGTCGATCCTGTACTGAACGACAGCAATCCGTATGACCCCTTCTGCCCTACAACCGCGCCAGCAGCGCCTCGGCCCGTTCGCGGAACTGTTCGCGGATCGCGCCGATCGACGCCGAGTGGAGGTCGTAGCCGAGGTCCGGTGTGTCCCCGGCCCACGAACCGTCCGCGAGGACGTGTGCCGCCTCGTAGGCGAGCAGGCGGTCGTCGGCCGCCATCACCCGTTCCCACTCGTCATCGCTCGGCGGGTCGATGTCCAGGGCCGACCAGACGGCTGCCAGGACCTCCGCCTCGATGCGCGCGAAGGCGTCGTACTCGGCCTTGAGGGGTCGGGGCACGTCACCGACGTAGGCCTCCCCCGCGTCGTGGAGCAGGCCCAGCGCCTGCAACCGCGTATCGTCGGGGAGTTCGCGGCTGACGTGCAGGGAGTGGTGGGCGACGCTGTAGTACTGCCGGCACTGTCCGCCGAACCGGCAGGTGTGTGCCAGGCCGGCGGCGATATCGGCCAGCCGGACGTCACCGGGATCGGGATCGAGGAGGTCGAACTGGCCGCCCGTGTACGTCTCCACTACGCCGCGGTCGCTCCACGGATCGGACATCACTCCTCCTCTGGGGGGCGCCGGTGTTCAATGTCGCGGGGACGAGCGACGAACTTTTGCGCCGCTCGCGCCTCCCGGGAGA
>CAZUWC010000076.1:0-7557 GCA_964623935.1 uncultured Halobacteriales archaeon | reverse complement strand
GCGAATTTGAATCGCGGTTACGGCCACCCGAAGGCCGAAGGATACCAAGCTACCCTACCGGCCCGCTTGGCACCCGGAAGAAGCCCGGCAGCGTGTAAAACGCTTCCGGACTAGAGGAGTCTCACACGTTACGTCCACCGGTATACCACGGCGCGTAGCCGCCGGTGTCCAGCCAGTTGTGCGCGACGGTGATCGCCTGGTCGGCGTGGAGACGCCGGGGACTCAGGCTCACCCGCGCGCTCGCTACTCCGTCGAGCATCGCCCCCTCCGAGTCGGTGAAATCCCGGTGGTCCGAGAGGACGAACACCGGGTCGGCCGGCGGCGTCGCCTCGACACAGGGTGTGCCCGCCTCGTGGAGTTCGACGACCGTCCCCTCCTCGGTGGCCGCCGCCAGCGCCCCCTCGAACCCGCGGCGGGTCAGGAACACGCCGGGCGATGTCTCGACGGGCACGTGGCCGACCGCCTCCCGGTGCTGTTCGAGTGCGGTCCGGACGAGGGCCGCCGTCGAACGCTCGTCGGGGTTGAGCCACCGGAGGTCGGCACCCTCGAAGCGGACGGTGTACTCGTCGCCGAGGACGAGGCGCACGCGAACCTCGCTGCGGATGTCGTGCGAGAGCAAAAACGCGGCCGTGACACACCGACAGAGGAGGTCCAGTCGGCCGGTCCCCGGGAGGTCGTCCAGGGAGAAGCCGGCTTCGGTGGGCGCGTCGTGACCGAGGACGACGAACTGGCGGGCTACCACGTCAGCCCCTCGTAGACGATGCCCTCCCGGCGCTGCACGACACGGCGGCCGTCGACGACGACGGGCTCGGCCATCGCGTCGAACGCCCCGTCGAGCGTGGCGAACTCGTCCCAGTCCGTGACGACGGCCGCGCCGTGGGCTCCCTCCAGCGCGGCCGCCGCACTGTCGGCGTACTCGACGTCGGGGAACCGCTCGCGCATCTCGTCGACGGCGACCGGGTCGTAGGCGACGACCTCGGCGCCGCGCTCGTGCAAGCCCTCGATGACTGGGATCGCCCGCGAGTTCCGGACGTCATCGGTCCCGGGCTTGAACGAGAGGCCGAGCACCGCGACGCGCCGGCCGGCCACGTCGACGTGGTCGTCCAAAAGAGCGAGCAAGCGTTCCGGTTGCTTGTCGTTGACCTCGATTGCCGCGTCGAGCATCCGGGGCTCGTAGCCCGCGTCGTAGGCCGAATATATAATTGCTCTGATATCTTTCGGGAAGCAGCTCCCGCCCCACCCCACCCCACTCCGGAGGAACCGTTCGCCGATGCGGTCGTCCAGTCCGATGGCGTCGGCGACCTCGTAGGCGTCGACGTCGTACTCCTTGCAGATGTTCCCGATATCGTTGATGAGGCTCACCTTCGCGGCGAGGAAGGCGTTGTTGGCGTACTTGATCATCTCGGCCTCGCGGCGGCCGGTCTCGACGACGGGGACGTCCCACTCGAGGACGATCGGTTCGTAGAGGTCCGCGAGCAGGTCGAGCGCGAGGTCGTCGCCGTCGGTCCCGAGAACGATCTTGTCCGGGTGCATGAAGTCGTCGACGGCCGTCCCCTCCCGCAGGAACTCGGGGTTGACGGCGACGCCGAAGTCCTCGCCCGCCGTCTTGCCGGCTGTCTCCGCGATGATCGGTGTGAGGACGTCCTCTGTGGTGCCGGGAACGACGGTGCTCTTGACAACGACGAGGTGGTAGTCGTCCTTCCGGGCGAGGGCTTCGCCGACCGAGCGGGCGCCGGCCCGCATCGCCGAGAGGTCGATGCTGCCGTCGGCCTCGCTCGGCGTGGGCAGGGCCAGAAGCGTCAGGTCCGTCCCGGCGATCGCGTCGTAGTCGGCACTCGCGCGCAGGCGGTCGCCGCCGTAGGTCGCGACGAGTTCGTCGAGCCCGGGTTCGTGGATCGGTGCCTCGCCGTCGTTGATCGCCGCGACGACGGACTCGTCGATGTCGACGTTGACGACCTCGTGTCCCAGGTCCGCGAAACAGGCTGCGACCGTCGTCCCGACGTAGCCGCTGCCGACGATACTGACGTCCATTCGCCTCGGCGTAGCCCGGCGCTTCCCTTGAGTATTTGGTTGTCATACTGCCGGCTATAAGCCCGTGAGCAATTTCGACCCCCCGGTGGGTCGAGTGTCTTCACGTAGTTATAGCCGGCAGTATCACCAGGTCACCCGAGCAGGACGGGCACGATCTGGACGGTGTTCACCGCGGCCGCCGCCAGCCAGGGCAGCGCGAGGCCGAGCGCGATGGCCCCGCCGTACTCGGGTCGGAGTTGCCGATAGGCGCCACCGATGCCCACCGCGCCGGCCTTCACCAGTCCCAGCGCCGGGGGGCCGACCGCCTCCATCGCGGTGACGAGCACCGGGTTCGCCTCGACGAACCCGAGACGCAACCCGGCGTACGTCACCCCCACGTCCGCGACCAGTGCGAGTGCGACGACGAGCCACAGGCGCCGCTCGACGGTGTCCAGTCTTGCGATTCGTCGATCGACGCGGGACACGCCACCCCCCGGGCTACGTGTCCCGCCGGTTCGTGCCGGCGGCATGCTCCCCACCCACTCCGTGTGGATGGGTCGACTGTGGGCGGCGACCGATAAATACTGTTCGGTTGTCAGAACCGCTCCGACGGCAAACGGCCGGCTGTCGTTATCGTTCCCTGAAATTTGCGCGCGGCGCTTAAATAGAGCGGTCGCGTACCTCGCCGCGATGTCCCCCAGCGGGCGGTCACCCGGCCGTCGAGACGGCGAGTCAGCCGGCCCGCGTGATACTGTCGGCTATAAGCCCGTGAGCAGTTTCGCCCCACCCGGGGCGCGAAATCGCTCACGAAGTTATAGCCGACAGTATGAGGGACCAGCGTGGCCCGCGTGGCCGTCGGTCGCCCTTTCGGTGGCCGTCGTCCTCGTCATGGTCGCACTCGCCGCGAGTGCCGGCGCGGGTCCAGTCGGGGACGCGATGGCCGCCCACGGGGACGGCGAGGACTTCGCACCGCCGGAGGTGACCAACACCTCGCGAGCGGGGACGACGACCCTCGAGTTGCAGATGAGCGACAACCACGATGTCGACGAGGGTACGATCGACGCGAGTGACTTCGAGGTGTCGCCGGGTTCCATCTCGAGTGTCGACGCGACGGAGGACGGATCCGGCGCGACCATCGAGGTCACGCTCGAAGACGGTATCGGCAACCAGGCCGTCACCATCAGGAGTACGAACGAGACCGACATCACCGACACCAACGGCAACGAGTTCGATCCGACAAACCAGTTCAGCGCGGTGGTGCCCGCACCGGAGGACCCGCCCGAACTCCACAGTGCGTCCCGCGTGAACGCGTCGACAGTTGACGTCCTGATCGTCGACGACGACGGGGTGGACGTAGAGACGATCGACGACGACGATTTCATGGTCAACCGCTCGTCGATCGAGGACGTCACCGCCACTGCCGACGGCACCAACGCGTCGGTCGAAATCCAGCTCGCGTCGGGGACCAGCATGGCACCGCTGCTGGTCGGGCTCGCCGACGGGACCGATATCGCGGACGAGGATGGGACGGTCATCGGGCGCCCGGGTCTGAGCATCCGCGTCGGTGGCGTCTCGGCGCCCGCGCTCCGCGACGTCTCGAAACGGAGTGATACAGAGATCGAACTGCACTTCGTCGACGACGACGACGTCGCCGAGAGTTCGTTCCAGACACACGACTTCCAGGTCGCGAAGTCGAGGTCGGACATCCCGATCTCGGAACTCGTCGGCGGCAACGACATCGACGACACGTCCCTCTACGACTACTCGCTGGCGGGCGTGAACGCGACGGAGGACGGCTCGAACGCGACGGTGGTGCTCGAACTGTCCAGACCCTCCGACGTGGACGAACTGTTCGTCGGGGTGCGCGACGACGCCGTCATCACGGACGTGCACGGCCACGAGTTCGACCCGACGGCCGAGGACACGAAGTTCTGGGAGATACTCGACGGGATGGACGGCGTTCCCCCCGACGTCGAGCAGTTCAGAGCCACGAAGGCGCCGGACGGGACGACCGAACTGTCCGTCGTGACCGACGAACCCCTCGCGGGCCTGAACGTCTCCGTCGAGGGGGCTGTCACCGACGGCCTCGACCGCTCGGCGTTCTCGTACAACGCGTCCACGGCCACCTACCGGACCACCTACGAGTCCGAGGCGGAGGGCAACCTCGTCTTCCGCCTCGAAGACGTGACCGACGACGCCGGGAACACCCGGCGGGTCGACATAGTGCGCACAACCGGCGTCGACCGGAGCGGCCCCGACCCGGTCGTCGCTATCGACTTCGCGGCCTCGGAGAACCTCACGCTCGTCTTCGACGGCCGGCACACCACCGACCTGACCGGGGTCTCATCCTACACCTGGACGTTCGACGACGGGAGGAACGCGACCGGCCAGCGGGCGACCAGGACCTTCGAGCCCGGGACGCACACGGTCACGCTGACCGCCGCAGACCCCGAGGGCCGCACCGGAACGACCGGCGTCACGCTCGACCTCCAGCCGGGTGCCGGCGACGCCGAGACCGCCTCCGTCGAGCGACTGGACGGCGTCCGGCGCGCGGTCGACCCGTCGGTCAGGGTCATCAGGCCGGGCGACGGGCCGGCCGACACTGCACTCTTCGAAGTCCGCACGCCCAGCCCCGGCGTCCCCGTCAGTGCAGCCCAGGGTCCGGGCGAGGGGCTGGCGACGAGCGGGCCCGTCAGCCTCGAAGACATCGAGATGGTTCCGCGGCGGTACCAGAGATTCACGCTCGGGCTCTCCGCGAGCGGACCCGAGTCCGTCGCCGGGGCCGGAGCGGCGACCGACACCCGGCCTGTCGGCGGGTTCACGGTCGTCCACGACGTGCCCGACGCGGAGTTCGAGTCGGTGACGCTCGTGGCGAGCGTCGACGCGAACCGGCTCGACGAACTCGACGCCGCGCCCGACGACCTCGTCGTCCTCCGCCGGCAGGGCGAGGAGTGGCAACCGCTGGAGACGACGCCGGCCGAAAGCGAGAGTCGGGACGGCCGGGTCAGAGTCCGGGCCCAGTCGCCGGGGCTGTCGCGGTTCGCGGTCGCCGTCGAGGGACAGCAGACGACACCCACGCCCACACCGACGCCGACACCCGAGGGGGACTCGGCGGACGGAGCGACGCCGACGCCAACGCCGACACCCCAGGAGGAGACGGGCGTCGTCGTGACGAACGCGACGCTGAGCGAGACGGCGGTCGAACCCGGGACGACGGTGTTCGTGAACGCAACCGTCGAGAACCGGGCGGAAGGCAACACGGTGTACGACGCCGGGCTCTCGGTCAACGGCACCGTCGTCGCAACCGAATCCGTGACCCTGCCGGCGGGCGAGCAGCGCGCCGTCTCGTTCCGGTACGTGGCAAACGAGACCGGAACCCATCCGGTCGCCGTCAACGGGACCGCTGCCGGGGAGTTGACCGTCGGCGGGGGCGGACTGCTGGGCTCTCTCTTCGGGCCGGTGTTGAGCGTCCTCGGACCCGTGGGTGGCGCGCTCGGGTCGGTGCTCGGGTTCCTGCCGCTCGGACTCGTGCGACCCCTGCTAATGTTTGTCGGCCTGCCGGTGCTCGTGATCTTCCTGGCGCTCAAAGGGTTGGCGATGTACCTGGGCTACTGATCATTCGACTGATGATTCGAGGGTGTCGATGAGTTCCTCGTTGCCGACGAACAGGGGCGTCCGCTGGTGGAGGTCGGACGGTTCCAGCGCCAGCAGCGACCGCTCGCCGTTCGAGGAGGCCCCGCCCGCGGCCTCGATGACCGCCGCGACCGGGTGGGCCTCGAACTGGAGGCGGAGTTTCCCCTCCGGTCGCCCCTCGAGCATCGGGTACCCGAACACGCCGCCGTAGGTGAGCACCTGGTTGACGTCAGCGACCATCGCGCCGCCGTATCTGAGTTTCAGCCGGTCGTCTTCGAGGTCACTCACGTACGCTCGAAAGTCGTCGGTCCAGTCGGGCACTCGTCCGCCGAATCCGTAGACGACCGGCTCGTCGGGTAGTTCGATGTCCGCTTCGAGCACCTCCCGGGTCCCGTCCTCGATCAGGTACTCGGTGACGGTCCCCTGGCGGGCGGTCACCATCGTCGTGATCGGGCCATAGAGGACGTAGCCCGCGGCGACGAGCGCGTCCCCGCCGGCAGGGAGGGGTTCGTCGTAGACCCCCACGACGGTGCCCATCCCGTTGTTGGACCGCAGGTTCGAGGAGCCATCCAGGGGGTCACAGGCGACGTGGTACTCGCCGCCGTCGGCCTCGGAGACCTCCGCGCGTTCCTCGCTGGCGTAGGCCGCGACGCCGTCGATGTCGAGGAGTCGTTCCTCGAGTCGGTCGTCGGCGTGGACGTCGGCCGCGAGCTGCCGTTCGCCGCTCGGGTTCTCCGCGCCGGCGTAGGCGCGTCGCCGTGCCAGCCCAGCCCGGACCTCGGCGGCGGTCTCGACGACGGCGTCGAAGACAGCGCCGACGGTGTCCGTCATCGGACTACCGGTCCATGGCGGCGAGTGCGGTATCGACCGAGGCCTCCTCGTAGATGACCTGTTCGAGGCCGTCGAGGATGCGCCGGGGGTTCTCGCGTTGCCAGACGTTCCGGCCGACGGCCAGGCCGACGCCGCCGGCGTCGATGACCGCCTTGACGCTCTCTAAGAACTCCCGGTCGCTGCGTTTCGACCCGCCGGACATGACGACTCTGGTCTTCCCGGCCATCCGCACGGCCTTCTCCATGCCGGCCTTGCTGCCGGGGTACTTGACCTTCGCGACGTCGGCACCGAGTTCCAGGGCCTGCCGGGCGGCGTAGGCGATGACGTCGCTCTTCGTGTCGTTTTTGAGTCCCTGCCCGCGCGGGTAGGACCACATCACGACGGGCAGGTCGTGCTCGCGGGCCCGTTCCTGGACGTCGCGGAACTCCTCGGCCATCTCGACCTCGTGGTTGGACCCGCCATAGAGGGTGAACCCGACCGCGCAGGCGCCGAGTTCGTCCGCGTAGTCGACCGAGCAGTTGACCGCCGAGTCCGGTTCTCCCATCCAGAGGTTCGACGTGCCGTTGAGCTTGGCGAGGAGGTCCACGTCGTCCTCGTAGGAGGGGTAGTACGCCTCGGCGATGCCCTTCTGGACCGCGACCGTCGTGACCGCCGGGTGGGTCGCGACGTCGAAGACGTGTTCGGGGTTCGCGCTCTCGGGCACGTCCTCGAAGTCGACCGGGCCGTGTTCGAGCCCGTGGTCGTACGCGAGAATGAGCACCTTGCCATCCCGTGCGAGTGGGGTGTCGTCGAACGGTCGCATGATCGTTTTCACCTGCGTCAGGTCCCAGTAAATTTCTTTTGCCCTCGTGACGACGACAGTTCTGTCCTGGGACCTCCGGCGTATCTGTCGCAAACAGCCCGAAAGTCCCCGGCCGCTCTCTAGGACTTGGTGTCTCTGAGGCCGCCGCCACTGCCGAGTACGGCAAGAAAGCCCCCGGCCGCTCTTTAGGATGGGTTGCTTGAGACAGTGCTACGGCTGCGAAGACCGGCAAGAAAGCCCCCGGCCGCTCCGGTCCCGCGGCTCGCTGCGGTCCTCGCCTG
>CAZUWC010000075.1:0-7569 GCA_964623935.1 uncultured Halobacteriales archaeon | reverse complement strand
ACCGACGTGTTCCGCGCCGGCGAGTACGCCGACGTCGCGGCCGTCACGAAGGGCAAGGGCACCCAGGGTCCCGTCAAGCGGTGGGGCGTCCAGAAACGCAAGGGCAAACACGCCCGCCAGGGCTGGCGCCGGCGCATCGGCAACCTCGGCCCCTGGAACCCCTCGCGGGTCCGCTCGACGGTCCCCCAGCAGGGCCAGATGGGCTACCACCAGCGCACGGAACTCAACAAGCGCCTGATCGACCTCGCCGAGGGCGACGTCACCGTCGACGGCGGCTTCGTCAACTACGGCGAGGTCGACGGCCCCTACACGCTGTTGAAGGGCTCGGTTCCGGGCCCGGAGAAGCGCCTCGTGCGCCTGCGCCCGGCAGTGCGTCCGAACGACCAGCCGCGCCTCGACCCCGAGGTACGGTACGTCTCGCAGGAAACCAACCAGGGACAATGAAGGCAACAGTACACGACCTGGACGGCGAGGACGCGGGCGAGGTCGACCTCCCCGACGTCTTCGAGACGGCGTTCCGCCCGGACATCGTCCGGCGGGCCGTCCACGCCGCCCAGGCAAACAGGAAACAGGACTACGGCGCCGACGAGTACGCGGGGATGCGAACCCCGGCCGAATCCTTCGGCAGCGGCCGCGGGATGGCCCACGTGCCACGCGAAGGTGGCCAGGCCCGACGCGTCCCCCAGGCGGTCGGCGGCCGACGGGCACACCCGCCCAAAGCCGAGAAGGACCGCTCGTTCGACATCAACGACGGGGAACGCAAACTGGCGATCCGGTCGGCCATCGCGGCCACCGCCGACGCCGACGTCGTGGCCGAACGTGGCCACGCCTTCGACGAGGAGACGGAGTTGCCCGTCGTCGTCGACGACGAGTTCGAGGAACTGACCAAGACGAAGGAGGCAGTCGAGACACTGGCGGCGCTGGGCGTCCATGCTGACGTCGAACGCGCCGACGAGACGAAAGTGCGGGCCGGCCGCGGATCGACCCGCGGACGGAAGTACCGCCGGCCCAGATCCGTGCTGGTCGTCACCAGTGAGGAGCCCTCGCGGGCCGCACGCAATCTCGCGGGCGCGGACGTCGCGACAGCCCGCGAGGTCGACGCCGAGGACCTGGCGCCGGGTGGCCAGCCCGGCCGGCTGACTGTCTGGACCGAGAGCGCACTCGCGGAGGTGGCCGAGAGATGACGATCAAACATCCCTACGTCACGGAGAAGGCCGTCGACAAGATGGACTTCCAGAACAAGATGCAGTTCGTCGTCCACGTCGACGCCGCCAAACCCGAGATTACCGACGCCGTCGAGGAACAGTTCGACGTCACGGTCGAGGGCGTGACCACGATGGTGACGCCACAGGGCGAGAAGAAGGCGACCGTCCAGCTCTCGGCCGACGACGACGCACAGGAGATCGCCTCCAGGATCGGGGTGTTCTGAGTATGGGACGACGCATCCAGGGCCAACGACGCGGCCGTGGCTCGCCCACGTTCAGAGCCCCCTCGCATCGCTACAAGGCCGACCTCTCGCACCGCAACGTCGAGGACGGTGACGTCGTCTCCGGGACGGTCGTGGACGTCGAACACGACCCCGCCCGGTCGGCACCGGTCGCCGCCGTCGAGTTCGAAGACAGCGAGGGACAGAGTCACTCTGGCAGCCGGACGGAGTCCGGCGATGGGGACCGAAGGCTGGTGCTCGCGCCGGAAGGCGTGGGCGTCGGCGACAGCATCCAGGTGGGCGTCTCGGCGGCCATCGAACCCGGGAACACGCTGCCCCTCGCGGAGATTCCCGAGGGCGTCCCCGTCTGTAACGTCGAGGCAAACCAGGGCGACGGCGGCAAGTTCGCCCGCGCCTCGGGCGTGAACGCGACGCTCATGGCCCACGAACGGAACGTCGCGGTCGTCCAGTTGCCAAGCGGCGAGGTCAAGCGCCTGGACCCGCAGTGTCGGGCCACCATCGGCGTGGTCGCCGGCGGCGGCCGGACCGACAAGCCCCTCGTCAAGGCCGGCAACAAGTATCACAAGGCCCGCGCACGCGGGACGAAGTACCCGACCGTCCGCGGTGTGGCGATGAACGCCGTCGACCACCCGTTCGGTGGCGGCGGCCGCCAGCACCCGGGCAAGCCCAAGTCCATCTCGCGGAACGCCCCGCCGGGACGGAAGGTGGGCGACATCTCCTCGCGGCGCACCGGCCGCGGTGGTAACGAATGAGTTCCGACTACCAGATCGGCCACGAGGGCGAGTTTACCTACCGTGGCCACACGCTAGACGAGTTGCAGGAGCTGGACGTCGAAGAAGTCGCGGAACTGCTCCCCGCACGCCAGCGGCGAACCATCGAACGCGGCCTGTCCGTCGAACACGAGAAACTCCTCGAGGCGGCCCGCGAGGCCGGCGAGGAGGAGACCGCAAACGACCCCATCCGGACCCACCTCCGGGACATGCCGATCCTCCCGGAGATGGTGGGGATCACGTTCGCGGTCTACACCGGCCAGAGCTTCGAGCGCGTGAACGTCGAACCGGAGATGCTGGGCCACTACCTCGGGGAGTTCCAGCTCACCCGACAGGACGTCGAACACGGCCAGGCCGGCATCGGAGCGACGCGCTCCTCGAAGTTCGTACCACTCAAATAATATGGGAATCAGCTACTCAGTCGACGCGGACCCGGAACGGACGGCGAAAGCGATGCTCCGGGAGCGTCAGGTCAGCTTGAAGCACAGCAAGGCCATCGCCCGCGAGATCAAGGGCACGACGGCCGGCGACGCCCGGGAGTACCTCGAGGCCATCGTCGAGGGCGAGCAGGTCGTGCCGGTCAAACAGCACAACGCAGGCGTCGGTCACAAGAGCAACGTCGAGGGCTGGGACGCCGGTCGCTTCCCCGAGAAACCCGCCGGCGCGTTCCTCGACCTGCTGGAGAACGCCATCGGCAACGCCGACCACCAGGGCTTCGACGGCGAGAGCATGGAAATCATGCACGTCGCCCCCCACAAGGTCGGCGAGAACCGCGGGCGCAAACCCCGCGCGATGGGCAGGGCCTCCGAGTGGAACACGCCCGAGATCGACGTCGAACTCATCCTGGAAGAGACTGGAGGTGAGGAGTAGATGGCCGACGAGCAGCAGTTCATCGAGGACGGCCTCCAGCGCACCCGGATCGACGAGTTCTTCGCCGACGAACTCGGCCGGGCCGGCTACGGCGGCATGGAGGTCGCCAAGACCCCGATGGGCACACAGATCGTCCTCAAGGCCGAGAAACCCGGTATGGTCATCGGCAAGGGCGGGAAGAACATCCGCAAGATCACGGACACCCTGGAGACCGAGTTCGAACTCGACGACCCGCAGGTCGACGTCCAGGAGGTCGACGAGCCGGACCTGAACGCCCGCATCGTCGCAGACAGGCTGGCGAACGCCCTCGAACGGGGCTGGTACTTCCGGAAGGCCGGCCACACCACCATCGACCGCATCATGGAGGCCGGCGCGCTCGGCGCCGAGATCGTCCTCTCCGGGAAGGTGACGGGCGCCCGCTCGCGCGTCGAGAAGTTCAACCGCGGGTACATCAAGCACAACGGCGAACCCGCCGAGGAGATCGTCGACCACGGCGTCGCCACCGCGGTGATGAAACTCGGCACCATCGGCGTGCAGGTGAAGATCATCCCGCCGAACGCCGAACTCCCCGACGACTTCGAGATCTACGAGGACGTCGACGTCTCCGAGTACGTCGAGAAAGCGGAGGGCATAGACGAACTCCTGTCCGGCGAACCGGACGAGGCCGACGAAGCGGACGAACCCGCCATCGGCGCCCCGCCCGAGGGCGAAGACGGCACCGGCGAAGCGACCGACACCGAGGAAGCACCCGCCGCGGACGTCGACGAGGAGGTCGTCGAAGAGGAAGTCGTCGACGAGGAGCCCGACGTGCCAGACGAGGCAGACGTCGAGGAGGAACTGGACGACCTGGCCGCCGACGTCGAGGACGAACTCGACGAGGACACCGAGGCCGAGGCCGAGGAACTGATCGAAGAGATGGACGAGGCGGACGAAGAGGGTGAGGCGGAATGACGATCCTGCACCCCGCGGAGATCCGCGACATGACGCCGGCGGAGCGAGAGGAGGAACTCGACGCGCTGGAGACCGAACTGCTCAACGAGGAGTCAGTCATCGCGGCGGGCGGGATGCCGGACAACCCCGGCCGGATCGAGAACCTCCGGCGGACCATCGCCCGCATCAAGACCATCCAGCGCGAGGAAGGCGACATCGGCGAGACGGCCGGGGAGGGCGAGTGATGCTGACACCCGAGACGCTCCCCCGGCACGAACTGGTCGGCCTCGACGTCGAGGTGGTCTCGGCGTCGAACCCCGACCTTGTCGGACTCGCCGGCGAGGTGACCACGGAGACGACGAAGACGCTGGGCATCGAGCGGGCGGAATCAGGTGGGGATATCGACGATCCCGACAGCGAGACCCCGACGACCGGGGCGTCTCGGGTGGCGACGGTTCCGAAGGCCGACGCGACGTTCGCGTTCGCGCTGCCCGACGGGACGACCGTCACGGTAGCGGGCGAGCGTATCCTCGCCCGGCCGGCCCGACGGACCGAACAGACAGGTGATTCACAATGGCGCTAGGACTGAACGTACAGGAGCCGGAGGAGACGTGTGCCGACGAGAACTGCCCGTTCCACGGGTCGCTATCCGTGCGCGGGCAGACGATCGTCGGCGACGTCGCCTCCACCGACATGGACAAGACCGTCGTCGTCGAGCGAGAGTACGACGTCAAGGTAGAGAAGTACGACCGCTTCATGAAGCGGCGCAGTCGCATCTCGGCCCACGCATCCCCGTGCATGGACATAGCGGAGGGCGACGAGGTCACGATTGCAGAGACACGACCGCTCTCGAAGACGAAGAGTCACGTCGTCGTTTCGCGCGTGGACTCGAACGAGGCCACGGACGCGAGCGGCGCCAGCCGCGAACAGGGAGGTGACGAGTGATGGAGGCGCTGAACGCAGACGTGACGCCGGGCCTGGAGAAGGGCTCGCTGGTGACGTGTGCCGACAACACGGGCGCACGCGAACTGAAGATCATCAGCGTCGACGGCTACTCGGGGACGATCAACCGCCACCCCAAGGCCGGTCTGGGTGACAAGGTGACCGTCTCGGTCACGAAGGGTACCCCCGAGATGCGCCGCCAGGTGCTGAACGCCGTGGTCGTCCGCCAGCGCAAACCCATCCACCGGCCGGACGGCACGCGCGTCAAGTTCGAGGACAACGCCGCGGTCATCGTCGACGAGAACGACGACCCCCGGGGGACGGAACTCCGGGGCCCGATCGCACGCGAGGTCGCAGAGCGGTTCGGAAGTATCGCGTCAGCGGCAACGATGATAGTATGAGCGAGCAACCACGCAAACAGCGAAAACAGACGGCCGAGGCCCCGCTGCACGAGCGCCACTCGGAGGTCCGTACCACACTCGCGGAGGACCTCCGCGAGGAGTACGGCCAGCGCTCGGTCCGGGTCAACGAGGGCGACACCGTCGAGGTGTTGCGCGGCGACTTCGCCGGCGAGGAGGAATCCGTCGTCGGCGTCGACCTGAAGGACGCCACCGTCGAGGTGGAGAACGTCACCCTCGAGACGGCAGACGGCGAGGAGGTCATGCGTCCCCTGGACGCGAGCAACCTCCGCGTGACGAGCCTGGACCTCTCGGACGACGAGCGGCAGGCCCGGCTGGAATCGGAGGACAGGAGCGCATGACACGACACCAGAAACGACTGTCGGCACCCAAGCGGTGGCCGGTCGAGCGCAAGGCCGAGATGTTCACCGTCAAGGCGGGCGCCGGCCCGCACGGCGAGGCGGGGGTTCCCCTGCTCGTCGTCCTGCGGGACGTGCTCGGCTACGCCGACTCCCGGAAGGAGGCCCGTTACGCCCTGAACCAGAACAACGTCGTCATCAACGGCACGGCCGTCTCCGACGAGGAACGGCCCGTCGGGATGTTCGACATCCTGGCCTTCCAGGAACGCGAGGAGTACTACCGCGTGTTCCCCGGCGAGGGCGGTCGGCTCGCGCTGACCCCCATCGACGAGGACGCCGCACAGAGCAAACTCGGCAAGATCGTGGAGAAACGCGACGTCCCCGGCGGTGACGTCCAACTGACCCTGCACGACGGGCAGACGCTGCTCGCCGACGAGGAGGCCTACTCCCCCAGCGACTCGCTCGTGGTGGCCAACGAGAGCGACGACGTCGTCGCCCACTTCGAGTACGAGGAGGGTGCCCTGGTGACCGCCGTCGCTGGCAGCCACGCCGGCGAAATCGGCCGGATCGAAACGATTCAGGTGACGCCCGGCAGCGCAGCCAACAACGTCATCGCGTCCCAGGACGACATCCCCGGCGTCTCCGGCGACGGCTTCGAGACCATCGCGGAGTACATCGTCGTCATCGACGAGAACTTCATAGACGGCTCTGACGAGCCGTCTGACAGCGACGCCGTCTCCGAGGACGAAGACTCCGGATCGGACGAGGAAGAGTCAGAGGCCGAACCCGAGGCCGACGTCGAAGACGCCGACGAGTCGGACGTCGCTGACGAAGCGACAGACGAAAGCGAGAGCGACGACGAGACGGAGGCCGATGTCGACGAGGAGTCAGCGGCCGACGACGATGACGAGGAAGCGGAAGCAGAAGCCGACGAGGAGGAGACGGAGGATGCAGCCGAGGCCAGCGACGCTGACGAAGACCAGGGAGGTGACGAACAGTGAGCTCCGAGAGTGAAAGTGGAGAGTTCCACGAGATGCGCGAGCCCCGCGTCGAGAAGGTCGTCGTCCACATGGGCGTCGGCCAGGGCGGGGTCGAACTGGGCAACGCCGAGGAGATCCTGGCGGAGGTCACGGGCCAACAGCCCGTGCGGACCATCGCCACGGAGACCGAGCCGGCCTTCGACATCCGCGAGGGTGACCCCATCGGCGCGAAGGTGACGCTGCGGGGCGAGGACGCGGATGCGTTCCTGGAGACGGCACTGCCGCTGGTCGACCTCTCGCAGTCACAGTTCGACGACACGGGCAACTTCAGCTTCGGCGTCACGGAACACACGGACTTCCCGAGCCAGGAGTACGACCCGACGATCGGCATCTACGGGCTGGACGTGACGGTCAACCTCGTGCGCCCGGGTTACCGGGTGGCAAAGCGGGACAAGGCCTCGCGGCCGATCCCCTCGAATCACCGGCTGGACGTCGCCGACGCGGTGGCGTTCGTCGAGGAGACGTTCGACGTGGAGGTCAAAGCATGAGCGAGAGTGAAAGCGAGAGCGAGAGCGAGAGCGACCCCACGGGCGAGCAGGCAGCGAAACGCACCGAACAGCTCCGGGAGTGCCAGCGCTGCGGGCGCGAGCAGGGCCTCGTCGGCAAGTACGACATCTGGCTGTGCCGGCAGTGCTTCCGCGAAGTGTCCCGGGGCATGGGGTTCAAGAAGTACTCATGACGAGCACAGATCCACTCGCCAACGCACTCTCGAGCGTGGACAACGCCGAGAGCGTCGGCCACCTGACACAGCAGGTATCGCCCGCCTCGAACGAAATCGGCAGCGTCCTCGAGGTCTTCTACGACCGCGGGTAC
>CAZUWC010000074.1:0-7594 GCA_964623935.1 uncultured Halobacteriales archaeon | reverse complement strand
AGCGCGACGAGGACAGCGAGGAGACGGGCGTAGGTTCGCTCCATGTCGGCGTCTTTGGCGTCGGCTGTGAAAAATCCATCCGAGAAATCGAGTATCACCCGTCAGTCCGGAGATCACGGACGTCCATCATTTTCTGGAGTGGGGTGACGTCGAAGTCGCCGTCAGCGACGACAAGAACGTCACCGGTCGACCGGGCCGATGCTGCGATCAAGAGATCGCGTACCGGCATCGGATCGCCAGCAGACACGAGACGATCCTGTATCCGTGCGGCTTCGAGTGCAATCGTCTCGTTGAAATCGATGGCCTCGATGCGACCGAACGTTTGGCGAGCACCCACTACATCCGTCGTACCGCTGCTCAGGACCTCCCCTTCCAGAACCTCGTAGACACAGATGCTCGATGTGAGCAGGTGCGGTGTATTGTCGACGAATTCGACGGTCCGTTCCACACCATCCAGATAGTCGATGATGACCGAGGAATCGAGAAATGCCATCACTCGAAACTCTCGCGCGATCGTCGGATACCCTCGCGGGCCCGCTCTGCCTTGTCTGTTCCCTCCCACGCGCCTGCTTCCATCGTTCCCGCCTCCGTGGCGAGTCTGTCCAGGAATTCACTCCAAGACTCCTCGTCGTATTTCAACCGCTCTAACCGGTCTTTCGTCTCCTCGTCCACGCGGATGGACGTACTCATGTGCATACATCGCGTATGCAGAACCGTAGTCGTTTCGCCGAGGAACAAAACTCTGGTGAACGCAATTTAAGAGAGCGGCGGTGCAGACTCCAGTGATGACTAACCTTGTCGACAATCGCGAGGAACTGGCGACGACACCGGCACGCCACCTCGCGCTCGACTGCGTCGAGGCGGGCATCGAGGCCGCCCATCCGCGCCAGGTCGTCCGGTCGTCAGTATCCCTGGAGAGCGAGCGCCTGACTGTCGCAGACACCACCTACGACCTCGCCGAGTACGAGGAGGTACTGCTCGTGGGCGGCGGGAAAGCCACCGGCACGGTCGCCACCGTCCTGGCCGACATCCTGACCGACCGGCTGACCGGCGGGGCCATCGTGACGACCGAATCCGTCGAGATCCCTGGCGTCGAGTCCTTCGAGGGAGGCCACCCCGTACCCAACGAGGAGGGCGTCGCCGGGGCCCGACGGGTACTCGAACTCGCCGGCGGGGCCGACGAGGAGACGCTCGTGCTCGCGGTCATCACCGGCGGCGGCAGCGCACTCATGACCGCCCCGGCGGAGGGAATCGACCTGGCGGATGTCCAGGCGGTGACCGACGCGATGCTCGAGGCGGGCATGGAGATCCACGACATCAACGCCGTCCGCAAGCACGTCTCGGCGATCAAGGGGGGCAACCTCGCCCGGCGGGCGGCGCCCGCGACGGTCTGCACGCTGGTGTTCAGCGACGTCGTCGGCAACGACTTGAGCGTCATCGCGAGCGGGCCCACCGTGCCCGACGACTCGACTTACGTCGACGCCGTCGACGCGCTCGACCGCCACGCAATCGACGCGCCCGAGGCCGTCCGGGCGCGACTCGATGCGGGCGCGGCCAGCGAGGTGCCGGAGACGCCCGACGCCTCGGACCCGGCCTTCGAGCGGGTGGACACGCACGTCCTCGCGGACGGGATGAACGCCCTCGCAGCGGCGCGCGAGGTTGCCGACGAGGCGGGCTACGGGACACTGACCCTCTCCTCTCGCATGCGCGGCGAGGCCCGCGAGGCCGCCAAGGTCCACGCGGGTATCGCCGAGGAGTGTCACGCCACCGGAACACCTCTCGAACCACCCGCCGTTCTCCTCTCGGGTGGCGAACTGACTGTGACGGTCAGGGGCGAGGGCTCGGGCGGCCCGAGCACCGAGTTCGCGCTGGCGAGCGCGCTCGAACTCGACGAGGCGGGAACCACGGTGGCTGCGGTGGACACCGACGGCATCGACGGCCACGCCGACGCCGCGGGGGGAGTCGTCGACTGCGAGACGGTCACCGACGCCGGCGAAGCACGCGACGCGCTCGCGACCAGCGACGCCGCGACGTATCTCCGCGAGAACGGCGGCGCCATCCTCACCGGCCCGACTGGGACCAACGTCAACGACCTCCGCGTGGTCGTCCTCGATCCGGACTGATCGTCGCCCCCGATGCCGGCGGGTCGGGCCCCACTATCCGGGGCAACAATTGCCCCATTCCGCGTGCTAAAAACATTAACTCTCTTATTAGTAAATAATGAGAACAAACCCCGCCGGAGCCGTACGTCCGGCTGTCGGTGACGCCCTGGCGGGTTCGGGGGTCGTACCCGTGCACGTCGACTACGTGACCGACGGGGCCGAATCCGGCTCGGTCGCCGAACTGTTCGCGGCGGTGTTCGGTTCGGCGGCGAACCTCGCCGTTCTCGGTGCCGGGACGGTCGCTGCCCTCGCGCTCGTCGTCCTCTATCTCCGCTACGGGAGCCGCATCCACGACATCGAGGTCGCGCGGGCGACGCTGGCCTCCTACCGGCCGTACCTGCCGTGGATGCTCCGCCTCTCCGTGGGGCTCCCGCTGGTGGGGGCCGCCTTCGGCGGATACCTGTTCACGCCCAGCGTCCCCGCCGATGCGCGACTCCTGCAGGTGTCGATCGGGTTCCTGCTGCTGTTCGGGCTGGCGACCCGTCCCGTGGCCGCCCTGGGACTGGTGGCCTACCTGGTGGCGCTCGTCGGGGCTGGCCAGCCGATGTTGCTCGCGGGCGAGTACGTCGCCGGCTTCCTGGCCATCCTCGCGGTCGGCCCGGGCCAGCCCAGCGCCGACATGCTCCTCCGGCGGCTGGTGGTCACGGAGGGAACGATCGCCAGCCGCCTCCGTGCCGACTGGCTCCCGAGTGGGGTGCTGGCCGGCATCGGCGTCGGGCCCGGGGCCGTGCCCGTCCTCCTGCGGGTCTTCCTCGGCCTGAACTTCGCCTACCTGGGCGTCACACAGAAGTGGCTCGACCCGGGGCCGGCACTGGCCGTCGTCGGGAAGTACGACCTCACCGCAGTCGTCCCGGTCGCCCCGGAGCTGTGGGTCTTCGGCGCGGGCGCCGCCGAGGTGTTCGTCGGTCTGGCGCTGCTCGCCGGACTGTTCACCCGCGGGACCGCAAGCGTGGCCTTCCTCCTGTTGACGACCACTCTCTTTGGCCTCCCCGACGACCCCGTGCTCGCTCACGTGACCCTGTTCGGCCTCTCCTCGGCACTGATGGTGACGGGCGGTGGCCCGTACTCGCTGGACGCGGGCGTCGTCCCGGCGCTGCGTCGGCGGTTGGCTGTCGGCACGGACGCCGCTGCCGACGCCGTGGCGGACTGACGAGAACACGCCCGGTCGGGGCTACTTGCGCTGCCAGTCCTCGACCGCGGAGTTTGGCAGTTCCTCGCCGCGCAGGCCCGCGAGCAGGTTCTTCGCGGCCATCGTCGCCATCTTGTCGCGGGTCCCGATGCTCGCGCTGGCGATGTGCGGGGTGACGACCAGTTTCTCGGGGACGTGCCGGGTGATCTCGTGGTCGCCCGGCAGCGGTTCCGGGTCGGTCACGTCCAGGCCTGCACGTTCGATCCAGCCCTCCGCCAGTGCCGTGTCCAGGGCCTCCGTGTCGACCACGGGACCGCGGCTGGTGTTGACGAGGACGGCGCTGTCCTTCATCGCGCGGAGTTCGTCCTCGCCGATCCAGTGGTGGGTCGCGTCCATCAGCGGGACGTGCAGCGTCACGAAGTCGCTGCGTTCCAGGAGTTCGTCCTTGTCGACGAACTGGGCGTCGACGCCGTACTCCGCGAGGTCAGCCTCGACGTCCTCCTGGGGTTCGGCGTCAGTATACAGCACGTCCATGTCGAAGCCGGCGGTCCGCTGGGCCACCGTCGAGCCGATGTTGCCCAGGCCAACGATGCCAAGCGTCGCCCGGGAGACGTCGGGGCCCGTCAGCAGTTTCGGCCCCCAGGTCTCCCACTCGTCGGCCAGGACGTAGTCGTTCCCCTCGACGGTCCGGCGGGCGGTCGTCATCAACAGTGCCCACGCGAAGTCCGCGGTCGTATCGGAGAGGACGCCGGGCGTGTGGCCGACCGGGATGTCCCGTTCCATGGCCGCCTCGATGTCGACGTGGTCGTACCCGACCGAGAACGTGCTCACGACGTCGAGGTTCGGCGAGGCGTCCATGACCTCGCCGTCGGTCTCGTCGGTGAGCAGACACAGGAGGCCGTCGGCCTCCAGTTCTTCGAGGCGCTCGATGATGTGCTCTTTCTCGGGGGGGAGCTTGCCGTCCCAGACGTGCATCTCCGTCTCGGGTTCGACGAGGTCGAGGCCGGCCTGTGGAATCTCGCGGGTGACGTAGACGACGGGGTCGCTCATCAGATGAACCCCTCCGTTGCGAGGCGGTCGACGGCCTCGCGGATGCGCTCCTCGGTGTCGACCAGCGAGACGCGGACGTATCCGGGCGTGTTGAACGCCTCCCCCGGAACGAGACCGACGCCGGCCTCGCGGGCCGCGTCCTTGCACCACTGCATGTCGTCGTCGGCGTCGATGGGGAACATCGCGTAGAACGCGGATTCGGGTTCGGCGATCTCGGCACCGCGCTCGGCAAAGAGGTCCACGAGCACCTCCTTGCGGCGCTCGAAGGTCCCCAGCATGTTGTCGACGATGGCGTCGGTGTCGGCCTCCGAGAGCGCGTAGGCCGCGGCGTGCTGGGAGAAGTTGACCGCACACGAGACGGCGTGGCTGTGGACCCGGCCGGCCATCGTCGTGTGGTCGGTCGGCGCGGCCATGATGCCCAGCCGGTAGCCCGTCATCGAGTAGGTCTTCGAGACGCCGTTGATGGTGACGGTGCGGTCGAACATGCCGTCCATCGCGGCCAGACTCGGCTGGTTGCCCTCGAAGATGAGCTCCTTGTAAATCTCGTCGGAGATCACGGCGAGGTCGTGGTCGACCGCGAGGTCACGGACGCCCTCGAAGGCAGCCTCGGAGAAGACCATCCCGCTGGGGTTGACCGGCGAGTTCAGCATGATCAGCGCCGTATCGTCGGTGATGGCCGCCGCGAGTTCGTCCAGTGCCGGTTCGAGGTGGAAGCCATGCGGCGAGAGGTCGACGTGGACCGCCTCGCCGCCCGCGAGTTTGACCATCGGCTCGTAGGACGACCAGACGGGGTCGAAGACGATGACCTCGTCGCCCTCGTCGACGAGCGCCTGGACGCTCTCGTAGAGGGCCATCTTCCCGCCCGGCGTCGCCATGATGTTCTCCGGCCCGTAGTCGAGGCCGTGGCGCTCGTTGAGATACGAGGCCGCCGCCTGCCGGAGTTTGGGGATGCCGCTGGATGGCGTGTAGGTGGTGTGGCCCGCATCGAGGGCCTCGTGGGTGGCCTCGAGGATGTCCGGCGGCGTCTCGAAGTCGGGCTGGCCGACGCTCAGGTCGATGATGTCACGGCCCTGCTCTTGCAGTTCCGAGACGAGGTCCGTGATGACGAAGGGTGCGGCGGGTTCGACGGCGCCGACCCGTCCCGCGAACTGGTCCTCGTTCATCGTCCGGGCCCCCCGCACGCGGCCGGCGTGACTGTGCGCCTCTCGGTCTGTCGTGTCGTGTCTGTCATTGCCACTAGGTAGTCTGGCAGACAGATTCCTAATAACGGTTGCCTTCGCCTCCCGGCGGCCCCGGCAAAACTCGTCGGGTCGCTCGTCTGATACGATGTGCCCGCTCGACCGGCAGCGCCCGGGGGCGGGGTACTGGAGTCGACCCGACCCTTTTGAGGACCCCTCTCGAAGCGAGTCCATGGGCGAACCCGGAGTCGACTACGGCGACATCGAGGCCGCCCTCGCGCGACTCGACGACCCGAGCGTCGTCAGGGAGACGCCGGTCCAGCGGAGCACGACCCTCGAAGGCAAGACCTGTGCCGCGTCGGTCCGTCTGAAGATGGAGCACCTCCAGTGGACGGGGTCGTTCAAGACACGCGGCGCGTACAACAAGATCGCCAAGCGCCTGGAGGGGGGCGAACTGGACCACGTGGTCGCGGCGAGTGCCGGCAACCACGCACAGGGTGTCGCGCTCGCGGCGACGACACTTGGCGTCGACGCCACCATCGTCATGCCCGAGACTGCCCCGCAGGCCAAGATCGAGGACACGCGCGGGTACGGCGCGTCCGTCGAACTCGTCGGACGGGACTTCCAGGCCGCCATGTCCTTCGCCCGTGACCTCGTGGCGGAGACGGACGCCGAGTTCGTCCACGCCTTCGACGACCCCGCTATCGTCGCCGGCCAGGGGACGCTGGGCGTCGAGATGTGCGAGGACGCGCCCGACCTGGACACGGTGGTCGTCCCCATCGGCGGGGGCGGCCTCATCGGCGGCGTCGCCACGGCGTTCGCGGAACAGAGCCCGGAGACGCGGATCGTCGGCGTCCAGGCCGAGGGTGCCGCCACCGTCGCCGACAGCCTGGCGAAGGGCCACCCGGTGATCCTCGACTCGGTCGACACCATCGCCGACGGCATCGCGACCGGTGGCGTCTCCGAACTCACGCTCGGCATCATCGAGGAGCACGTCGACGAGGTAGTGACGGTCTCGAACGGCCAGATTGCCGACGCCATCCTCCTGTTGATGGAGCGGGCAAAGCAGGTCGTCGAGGGCGCCGGCGCCGCCTCGGTCGCTGCCCTCCTGGCCGAAGAGTTGGACGTGACCGGGGAGTCGGTGATGCCCCTGCTCTGTGGCGGGAACCTCGATATGACCATGCTGCGGACGGTGCTCATCCACGCCCTGACGCGCCGCGAACAGATCATGCGCCTTCGCGTGCGCATCCACGACGAACCGGGCCAGATGGACGAACTCTCCGGGATCATCGGCGACCACGGCGCCAACATCCACGCGGTCCGCCACGACCGGGCCATCGCCGACCTCGACGTCGGGGAGGCCTACCTCGTCTTCGAGGTCGAGACCAGCGGCGCCGACCACGCCAGCACCATCCTCGAGGCCATCGCCGAGCGGGGCTACGAGGTGACGGTCGTCAACCGCAGTCTCACCGAGTGAGTGTAGTGATTGCTGTAACTGTTTACCGGTACGACCGTACGACAGCGTGCGGTCGGTCCGGTAATGACTTACAGCAGTCACTATATTGGCACGGTTTTGCCCCCCGCTTTTTCTCACGGCGCGATGCACCCCAATAACCACGGGATAGCGGTCGGATTCATTCGCGTCCCGCTTCCCCGGTTCCTCTTAAAGGTGTGAATTATTACAGACCAACGTTTATGTTGAATCCTTCACTCGGATAACGGCGAGGTACCGTAGCATGGCAGCCGATGGCACGCTGGACACAGACGAGCGTGCGCAGGTTCGTAATCCGCCCTGCGTGCGGTGGTGGCTACGGTGGCAGTGAGACGGCGACAGTGGACGCGCCTCGCAGACTGCGAGCGAACGACCACATTCAACACACAACCATGATGGGACAATCGACAATCGACAGGCACAGTACGGAGGGATACTATGGCGGCTGAGGAGGAGGACGACACCGTCGGCGAGATGTCGGACGGGCTCCAGGTGGAACTGTTCCACCCCGAGTCCGACCGGGAGCCAGGCGACACCAACTGGCAGGGGTTCGGGTTCGACGTTCACCCGGTCGTATTCCCCG
>CAZUWC010000073.1:0-7651 GCA_964623935.1 uncultured Halobacteriales archaeon | reverse complement strand
TCAGTCCAGAAAGTCGGGCAGTTCCTCGGTGGTCTCCAGTTCGTGCGGTTCAATGTCAAGTTCCTCACGGAGGAACTGGTCGGGATGCTCGATCGACTCACCGCCACCTTCGTGCAATTCGAGCACTTCGGCGAGGTGTGCGAGGGCCTCCGCACGACTTTCCCCCCCGCGGGCAAGTCCGGTTTCGAGGTCCCGGGCCGTGACCGTCCCGTCGTCTTCCCTGACGAATTCGACACCATCCGGCCCCTCTCCCTCGCGGTCTTCAGTGGCACTCGCCATGTAGCTGTATCTCGCGCGAGAAGTCATAAAAACATTCGGACGGTGCGACGGCTGCTCACAGCACCGCCCGCCGGGAGTTCGAAACCACGAGCACCGAACTCGTGGCCATGGCGACGGCGGCGAACAGGGGATTGAGCACGCCAAGCGCGGCCAGCGGGAGCGCGACGGCGTTGTAGCAGAGCGCCCACCCGACGTTCTCGCGGATGCGCCGCCTGGTGCCCGCGGCCAGTTCGAACGCGGTCGGGACCGCCGCCAGCGATCCGTCGGGGACGACGACGTCCGCGGCCTCGGCCGCCCTGGCCGTGCCCGCGACGGCGACGCCGACATCGGCTGCCGCGAGTGCGGGTGCGTCGTTGGTCCCGTCGCCGACCATCGCGGTCGTCCCCGCCGCGCCGAGACGACGGACCGTCTCGACCTTGCCGTCCGGCGGGACGCCCGCGAAGACGCGGTCCACCGCGGGGTGCTCCCGGAACCGCTCGGCTGCGGACTCGTCGTCGCCGGTGAGCACCACCACCTCCCTGTCGTCGAACGCCGCGAGGACGTCCCGCCAGCCCTCGCGCTCGCGGTCCCCGACGACGGCGACTCCCCGGGGCCGACCCGCCTGCCCCACGACGACCGGGACGTGACCCCCGTTTTTCGCGGTTTCGACGGCCTCGCGCAGACGCTCGGGGAGCGGCCCACACCGGCGCTCGACGAGGGCCGGCGTCCCGGCGACGACCGGCTGGCCGTCGACCCGGCCGCTGACGCCCTCGCCGGGGTGGCGCCGAAACCCCTCGACCGACCCGGCGGGCTGTTCCGCGCTCCCGGACTGCGTCCGCTCGACGCCCCCGTCGGGTTCGAGGCCGTCCGCGGTCGCCCCGACGTGGTCGACGATGGCCGACGCGATCGGGTGCGAGGAGTGCCGTTCGAGCGCGGCCGCGGCCCGGAGCGCGCCGTCGTCGCCGGCAACCTCCCGGACGGCCATCTCGCCGGTGGTCAGCGTCCCCGTCTTGTCGAAGACGACCGTCTCCACCGAGGGTACGGACTCGAAGAGCGCGCCGTTCGTGACGACGACGCCGCGTTCGAGCGCGTCGCGCAGGCCCGCAGCGACCGCGAGCGGCGTCGCCAGCCCCATCGCGCAGGGACAGGCCGCGACCAGCACCGTCAGCCCCGCGAGGAGCGCGGCCGGTGGGGCGCCACCCGCGAGGAGTCGCCAGGCCGCCACTGCGACGGCCACGACCAGCACCAGCGGGACGAAAACGGTCGCGAGGCGGTCGGCGAAGCGCTGCATCCCGTGGGTCTCGCTCTGGACGCTCCAGAGCATCGACGTCACGCGGTCGAGCGTATTTTCGCCCTCCTCGCCCACCTCGACGACGAGCGAACTGTCGGTCACGACTGCTCCGCCGACGACGTCGTCGCCCGGTTCCTTCGTGACGGGCAGGGACTCGCCGGTCAGCAGCGCCTCGTCGACGGCCGCGACCCCTTCGCGGACGGTGCCGTCGACCGGCACGCGCTCGCCCGGAGCGACGATGACTTCGTCACCCGGTTCGAGCGCGTCCACATCAACCGACTCGGTGTCTCCGTCGGCAGTGCGTCGGGTGGCCTCCTCGACCCGGGCGGCAGTGAGCGAGGAGAGCAGTCCCGTCGCCTGTCGCTTGAGCCGGCGCTCGCAGTAGCCGCCGACTGTTACGACGAGCACGATGGCGACGGCGACGTCGTAGTAGAGGTGGAGGCTGCCGGTCGCGAGCGCCACCGTGCTGTAGGCGTAGGCCCCGAGGACCGCGACCGCGAGCAGGAGATCCATGTTCGGCCGGCGCGTCGCGAGGCTGACGTACGCGCCCCGGAGGATCGGCCAGCCGGTGTAGAAGACGACACCACCCGCGAGCACGGCGACGACGAGCATCGGGAAGTAGAGGTTCGCGCTGGTGGTCATGTCGGCGGTCAGGATGCCGACCTCGACGCCGACGTACCGGGGGTACAGGAAGAAGAGATACCACGGCATCACGAGCATCGCGAGGAAGGCACCGACGGCGAGGCGGGTGACCGTCGACTCTTCGCCGACCCGGTGGTCGTCCTCGTCCTCGGCGCGGAGCCAGGCGGTGTAGCCGTAGCCGCTCAGCGCCCCGGGCAGGTCGGCCCTGTCGACGCGCTCGGGGTCGTAGCGGACCCGGAGTGTGTCGGTCGCGTAGCTCGCCTCGACGGAGACGGCGCCGTCGATGGACTCCCCGCGGGTGGCGAGGAACGCCTCGCAGGTCGCACAGTGCATCCCCGAGACCGAGAGGTACGCCTCCGCGAAATCCGCCGCGTCCCCGGGGTCGGACCGCTCGCCGGTGGACTCCTCGTCCCCGCCGTTCGCGTTCACACGGTCCCGGACGCGCTCGGCGTCGACCCCCGACCCGTCGAGTGCCCGGGACACTTCCAGACAGCCCCGACAGCAGAAGGTCCCCTCGGCGCTATCGCCGCGTACGGGCGGGTCGGGCGTCGACAGTCCGCACAGCGAGCACTCGCGGGTCATCGGGCGGACACGCGCTGGCGGGCAGCGCGGCTTCGACCCATCGGCGTCACTTCGGTACCCGGCGGCTAAAACGTTGAGTCGAACTTGTTCGGTTACTCCGAATGCAACTGCCCCGAGAGGCAGTCAGAACAGCGTCATGAACGCATACTTCTGGCACGGAAGTGGACATCACTCGGCCAGCGGAGAGGGAAAGGGCGGCGGTACGGGCGGCCGGTAGCCACTCATACGGATCGCTGTCGTTCGTTGCCGGATTGCCTGCAGTACAGCGTGCGGTCGACCTGGAAAACGGCTACAGCGATCCGTATCAGCCCAGCAGGTACCGGAGCGCGGGGTACCGTTCGACGAGGTCGGTCGATTCGAGGTACTTGTCCAGCCCGAGGATGCGGCCGGCGCCGAAGGCCCCGAGGCCGAACAGCAACAGCGCGTAGACGATGTGGTCGTCGATGACGATGGCGTGTGCGAGGGGCAGGCTGGCCGCCCAGTAGAACACCATCATCACGGCGCCCCAGAAGGCGCTCCAGCGGACGAACGCGCCCACGAGCAGGGCTGCGCCGATCAGCGTGAGCCCCCAGGCGTTCAGGGGGTCGAGCAGCCACAGCCACTCCTCGGCGAGCATCGGCCAGACGCCCGCGAAGGGGTTGCCCTCCGGAACCGCGTGCAACAGGAACCCTTCGGCGGACCACTCCGGATCGAGGACCTTCGTGATACCCGCGTAGAAGAAGGTCCAGCCCATGATGACCCGCAGGCCGACGAGGGCGTACCCGATCCACGTCTCGGAGTACTCGAAGCGCGTCTCTCGCCCGAACAGGTCGGCTTCCATCTGACGCCTAGTGGACATACTTGGTCACCTCTACACTCGAGAGTTGACCACCGGGAAACATAAGCCGAGCCAGGATTCTCAGCGAGCGGGAATCCCGCCCGTCGCGAGCGGCCGGCGACGGGTCATCGCCGACAGGCGGCCCCCTCTCGCCGGGCCAGCCAGAAGAGCGTCGCCAGGGTCACAAGGAACACCGCCGTCGAGAGGTCGTACGACCACGCCGTCGCGGCGGCCGCGACCGACCCGCCGCCCAGGCCCGACAGGACGGCCGCGACGACCGGGAGCGTACAGCTCACACAGGAGAAGAGGCCGACGACGCCCCCCAGCGCGCCCGACGCGGTCGCCCGCACCGTCGCGTACACCAGGTAGGCGACCGCCGCGTACCCCAGCGTCCGGTAGGGGACCGGCGCGAGACGGACCGGGCCCAGATCCGCGACGACCAGCGGCCCCCAGCCCGGTGGCAGGCCCCAGTGGACCGCGAGTCCGGTCCCCGTCCCGTGCGACAGCGCGACCGTCCCGTCGATGGCCGCGAGGACGAGAAGGTATCCGACCGCGGCCGCCCCGGCGGCCCACGCCCGGCGGGAGGGAGCGGGGGAGACCCGCGTCCCGAGGACGGCCAGCCCCGCGGCGTTCAGCCAGACGAACGGGTAGAGGAGGTACCGCCAGGCCGTGACCCTGCCGGGCGAGACGCGGACGTACGCGGCCAGCGCCAGCATCTCGACGAGACAGACGACTGCGAACGCTGCCATGGTCCGCCGTCGCGGCCACGATAACGGGCGACCCAGCCGGGCGGCGACGCTCACGGCTCGGTCACCTCCCCGTCGAGGAGGTTACGCGTCGAGTTCCCGACCACGAGCAGGCTGCTGGTCGCCATCGCCACCGCGGCGAACAGGGGGTTGAGCGCGCCCGCGGCCGCCAGCGGGAGGGCGACGGCGTTGTAGCAGAAGGCCCACGCGAGGTTCTCCCGGATGCGGCGCCGCGTCCGGCGCGTGAGGTCGAACACTGTGGGCACCCCACGCAGGTCCTCGCCGACGAGGACGGCGTCGGCAGCGTCGGTCGCCAGCGCGGCGTGGTCCAGCGCGATTCCGACGTCGGCCGCCGCGAGCGCCGGCGCGTCGTTGACGCCGTCGCCGACCATCGCGACGGTCCCCTCCTCCCGGAGGCGTTCGACGACTGCGGCCTTCCCCTCGGGCGGGACATCGGCGAACACCTCGTCGACGCCGTCGTGGGCACGGAACCGCTCGGCTGCGGCCGGGTCGTCACCGGTGAGCACGACCACCCGGCGGTCCGAGGCCAGGTCCGCGACGACGCGCTCCCACTCGGGCCGGGGGTCGTCGCCGGCGACGACGAGGCCGCGTGCCTGCCCGTCCCAGCCGACCAGCGTCGGAACGTCCCCGTCCTCGCGGGCCTCCCTGGCACGCCCTGCGAACTGCTCCGGGACGGGCCAGCCGAACTCCGCGAAGAGGTCCTCGCTGCCGACGACCACGCGCTGGCCGGCGGCGTCCGATTCCGTTTCGGCGCGGGCGAGGCCCCCATCGGCGATGTGACTCGCATCCGGCCCGTCGCCGTGGCCATCCTGGGGGACGAGACGGCCGCTCACGCCCGCGCCCGGGTGGGTCTCGAACTCCTCGACGGCCGCATTCGCGGTCCCGGCCGCCTCGGCGATAGCTTCCGCGACGGGGTGGTCGGCGTACCCTTCGAGCGTGCCGGCCCTGTCGAGCGTCCGCCCGTCCCCGATGATTTCGCGGACGGTCATCTCGCCGGTGGTCAGCGTGCCCGTCTTGTCGAACGCGAGGACCTCGGCCTCGTCGGCCGTCTCGAACGTCTCGGCGTTGGTCACGACGACGCCCCGGTCCAGTCCCTCGCGGACGCCCCGCGCGACCGCAAGGGGCGTCGCCAGCCCCAGCGCGCAGGGACACGAGACCACCAGCACCGTCAGCCCGACGAGCAGCGCAGGTCCGGGTCCGAGACCCGCGAGCAGGTGCCACCCGACCGTCACGAGCGCCAGCACGAACACCAGCGGGACGAAGACGGCCGCGACCCGGTCCGCGAGGCGCTGGGCGCCCGGCCGGGCCGACTGCACGTCCCAGAGGACCCGCACCACGCGGTCGAGCGTACTGGTCGCGTCGGGGCCGACGCGGACGACCAGTCGCCCATCGGTGACGACGCCCCCGCCGACGGCCTCGTCGCCCGGCGCCCGCTGGACCGGCCGCGACTCCCCGGTGACCAGCGACTCGTCGACCGCTGCGTGTCCCTCGGTGACCGTACCGTCGACGGGGACGCGTTCGCCCCGCCGGACGACAATCTCGTCGCCGGGGTCGAGTGCCTCGATGGGGACCTGCTCGGTTCCGTCCCCCCGCCGGCGGCGTGCCTCGTCGACGCGGTCCGCCGTGAGCGCCGAGAGTCGGTCGGTCGCGCCCCGCCGGACACGCCCCTCGTAGTAGTCGCCCACCGCGACGGCCATGACGATGACCACGGCGACGTCGAAGTACACCTCGGTGTGGCCCAGCAGGAGGACGGCCGTGCTGTAGAGGTAGGCCGTCCCCGCGGCGATGGCCACGAGCAGGTCCATGTTCGGGTGGCCGGCGCGCGCGCTCACGTAGGCCCCGCGGAACATCGGGTAGCCCACCAGCCCCAGCACGACCGTCGCGAACAGCCAGACGTTGCCCAGCAGGTACGCCCCCGAGGTCCCGGAGAGGTCGAACAGCAGGTCCCCGGCGGGGACGCCAAGGTAGGTGGGGTACAGGAAGAGGACATACCAGAGCATCACGGCCATCGCGAAGAAGCCCCCGATCAGCAGGCGTCCCCCCGCGTCGTCCCCCGCTTCGCCGTCTCCGGAGCCGTCCCGCGCCCCGCTCAGTTCCGCCTCGTAGCCCAGCCCCGCGACCACCCCGGGCAGGTCGGCGGGGTCGACGGCCGCGGGGTCGTAGGTGACTTTGACTGTCTCGGCGGGATAGCTCGCCGACGCGGCGAGGACGCCCTCGCGGTCGGTCGCCCGTGCCTCGAGGAACGCCTCGCAGGTCGCACAGTGCATCCCCGACACGGAGAGGAAGGCGTCCTCGCCGGCGGCCTCGTCGGGGCCGCGGTCGAGCGCCGCCGCGCCGGCCGTGGCTTCCTCGTCGGTGGCGACAGGGACGCCCTCAGTATCGCCGAGGGTGCGCGCGACCTCCAGACAGCCCCGACAGCAGAAGTCCCCGTCGACATCGTCCGCGGTTATCGGTGGCTCGGGCGTGGGCAGGTCACAGAGGCGACACGTCGCGGGGCCGGCCGGGGGCATATCAGGCGTGGCTTCCCTCGGCGGGCGAGAACATCGTGTAGAGGCTCCCGACGATGACGGCCACGCTGACCAGCGAGAGGGCCAGCGAGGCGGTGGTGGTACCGAGCTGGTAGGCCGCGACCGGGACGACCACGAGCACCGCGATCGCGGCGGCGAGTATCCGGGGGCTGAGAGACATGGGCGTGAGTTGGGAGAGGGATTCATAAAAGGCTCCGAGGCTTTCCCAGAATCTGGGAATCGACGCCCGTCTCATATATATCGGCCCGGACGTTTCGACTGATGGCAACAGTCGTACACGCGACCACGGTACGGGACCGCCACCTCCCGCATCGGATTCGCGCCTCGCTGTCACGGGATGGTGAGTCGTCATGACAGGGTCGAGGCGGACCGACGGCACAGTCGGATCGAGCGCGACCGGTCTGCCGGCCGTCTCCCGGCGGACGCTCCTCCGCGGGGCCGGAGTGGCTGGCGCGGGTGTTCTCGGCGCCTCGGCCAGTGCGCCCGCCGCGGCACAGGACGGCTTCGGAGGGTGGCTCGACGATGTCGGCAACTACGACGGGTCGGTCACGGACATGACCGGCCAGGACGAGGTGACCGTCGAGGTGGGCGCGGAGGGCAACGGCGGCCCCTTCGCGTTCGGCCCGGCCGCCCTGCGTGTCTCCCCCGGCACGTCGATCACCTTCGAGTGGACGTCGGACAACCACAACGTCCTCGTCGAGGAGCAACCCGCCGACGCCGAGTGGGCCGGCGAGGAGTCCATCGAGAACTCCGGATACACCTACTC
>CAZUWC010000072.1:0-7694 GCA_964623935.1 uncultured Halobacteriales archaeon | reverse complement strand
ACTCCCGCCGCCGTCGCCGTCACCGCCGTCCCCGCCGTCGTCGCCGTCGTCGCCGTCGCCGCCGTCCCCGCCGTCCGACCCGCCGTCATCGCCGTCGCCGCCGTCGCCGCCGTCGCCGCCGCAACCCGCCAGTGCTGTCACCGTTGCCAGTCCGCCCGTCCGTACCAGGAACTTGCGACGCTCCATATCTACCCGCATCAAAAAACCACATCTTTAAATAACTTGGTGGTATGTACGGGAAGAAAACCGCAAACAGCGTTCCATTCGAGCCGGATTTCGTGTTATTCAGATATCGCGACCCCCATCCACCTCCAGGGCGGTACCGGTGACCATCGCTGCCTCGTCCGAGGCGAGATAGGCCGCAGCGTGGGCGATGTCCTCCGGGCGCGCCAGCCGTCCCATCGGGATGGTGTCGGCCATCTCCTCGACCGAGAGGTCGTCGCTGGTGAACTCCGGGAGCATGTCCGTGTCCGTCGCCACCGGACAGATTGCGTTCACACGGACGTCCGCGTCGGCGAGTTCGTACGCGAGCTGTTTCGTGAGCGTGATCATCCCGCCCTTGGAGGCGCAGTAGGCCGACAGCCCCGTCCGGGGCCGGATGCCCGCCGTCGAGGCGGTGTTGAGGATGACGCCGCCACCCTGCTCGCGCATGTGCGGGACGGCGTACTTCGCGCCCAGGAAGGCGCTCTTGAGGTTCACGTCGATGATAGCCTCCCACGTCTCCTCCGTGACGTCCTCGACCGGCGTGGAGCGCTGTGGGATGCCGGCGTTGTTGTGCAGAACGTCGATAGCGCCATAGGTGTCGACCGTGCGCTCGACGAACTCTTCGACGTCCGCGGCGACCGAGACGTCCGCTTCGACTGCCACCGCCTCGCCGCCCGCGGACTCGACGCGGTCGACCGTCTCCGCCGCCGCCTCGCTGTCGAGGTCGACCACCACGACCCCTGCGCCCCGCTCGGCGAACAGTTCCGCCGTGGCACGACCCATCCCGGAGCCTGCACCCGTGATCGCGCAGGCCTTCCCGTCGAGTGTCATGGCCACACCACGGCTCCGGGCCACAATAAAGGTACGCTGGTCGACAGTGGGTTACCTACGAAGGAATTAGCTTTCAAATCCTTTTTGATTCCTACGAAGGATTCAGGCGCCCGGGAGGTCGCCGCCACCGCCGGATTCGAGGTTGACGGCGACGTTCTTCGTCTGGAGGTACGAATCGAGCGCCTCCAGGCCCTTCTCGCGGCCAATGCCCGAGTGCTTGTAGCCGCCGAAGGGCGTCTGGTTGGTGTCGCCGAACCACTTGTTGACGTAGACGTTGCCGGCCTCCAGGTCGCGGGCGGCCCGGTGGGCCCGGCGCACGTCGTCGGTGAACACGCCCGCCACCAGGCCGTAGGCGACGTCGTTGCCCATCTCGACGGGGTCCTCGTCGTCACCGTAGGGGATGACCACCAGGACCGGACCGAAGATCTCCTCCTGGGCGATCCGGGTACCGTTCTCGACGTCGGTGAAGACGGTCGGTTCGACGAAGTGGCCCTCGCGGTTCGGAACTTCGCCGCCTGTCGCGAGGTTCGCCTCGGTCTCCCCGACCTCGATGTAGTCGGTGACCTTCTCCATGTGGCCGGCGCTGTTCAGCGGCCCGACGTCGGGGTCCTCGATGCCCGGACCCAGCGTCTTCGACTCGGCGACGGCGACGATTTTCTCGACGAACTCCTCGTAGACATCCTCGTGGACGATGGCGCGGTCGGCGGCCGAACAGATCTGGCCGGCGTTGGTGAAGATGCCCGTGTCCACCCACGAGACGGCCTCCTCTATGTCGGCGTCGGGGTAGACGATGGCGGGGTTCTTCCCGCCGAGCTCAAGCGTCACGGGGGTAACGTTCCCGGCAGCGGCCTCCATGACCTTCTGTCCGGTCGGGACACTGCCCGTGAAGGTGATGGTGTCGACAGCCTCGTGGCTCGTGAGGGCAGCGCCCGTCTCGCCAGCGCCGGAGACGACGTTGACGGCCGCGTCCGGGACGCCAGCCTCGCCACAGAGTTCGGCCAGCCGGTAGGCCGACAGCGGCGTCGTCGGGGCGGGCTTGACCACGGTGGTGTTCCCGGCCGCGAGTGCGGGCGCGACCCCGCGGGCGAAGAGGTTCCCCGGGAAGTTCCAGGGAATGATCTGGGCCGAGACGCCGTAGGGTTCCCGGACGGTGTAGTCGACCTGGCCGGGCCCGACGGGGACGGTCGCTCCCTCGATCTTGTCGGCGGCGCCGGCGTAGTACTCGAAGTAGCGGGCCGCACTCGAGATGTCCGAGCGGGCCTGCGAGAGGGGTTTGCCCTGGTCGCGCGTCTCCAGTTCGGCCAGGTCGTCGAGGTGCTCGCGGATGAGTTCCGCGACGCGATAGAGTGTTCGGCCGCGCTCGGCCGGGTCAGTGTCGCGCCAGTCGGGGAACGCCTCGCGGGCCGCCGAGACAGCGGTGTCGACGTCGGCCTCGCCCGCTACCGCGACCTCCGCGAACGCCTCCCCCGTCGCCGGGTCAACCGTCTCTCCGTACTCGCCCGAGGTCGGTTCGACGCGCTCGCCGCCGACCAGCAGGTCGTGTCGCCCTTCCGAGCGTGTCTTGCTCATGGGCGCCGGTAAGGGTGGCTACCACTTGGCGTCTTCTACACTCGGCGGACACGTCGATATTCCCGGTGGCCGGTCAGACACGTTCCCGCAGGACGTCCACCAGGAGGTGGCGGTGACAGGGTTTGTCGTCGCTCTCGTAGCAGACCACCACGACGTCCTCGCCGTCGCGGACCTGCTCTGTGAGTTCCTCGATTGCGGCCTGGGCTGCCTCACTGTCCGCGATGTACTCGCGGTACCGCCGGGCGAAATCGACCGCCTCCCAGGCCGCTTCGAGCGCGCCCTCCTCGCAGAGGCCCTGTATCTGGAACTCCTCTTGGCGGTCTTTGGTTTCGTCGAGCAGCGGTCCGGGCGGCCCGAGTTCGGGATAGTTCTCCTCGATTGCCGAGTGGAACCACGGTGTCGGCCGCCGGACGACGCCCACGAGGCGTTCCGTGCCCTCGAGGTCCACCAGGTCGTGCTGGATGGCCGCGTGGTAGGTCTCGGCCACCGTCCCTGCCCTCGCGTCGGACATCACGTTACCGTCCGGTCCCGGGGGTATTGACCCTTCCGCGGCGTACCCGTCCGGGACGACGGCACGCACTGCCGGTGACGGGCGGCGTATAAGCCCGCCCCTCCTACCGCCGGTAATGGACGACAGCATACTCGAGACGCTGGGCTCGCCGCTGGTCCGCGTCGACGCCCCCGAGGGGACGACCATCGCGGCGAAGGTGGAGTCGTTCAACCCCGGCGGGTCCGCCAAGGACAGGCCGGCCCTGGCCATGGTCGAGGCCGCCGAGGCGGCCGGCGACCTGACCCCCGGCGACACCATCGTCGAACCCACGAGCGGCAACACGGGCATCGGACTGGCGATGGTCGGGGCCGCGAAGGGCTACGACGTCATGCTGGTGATGCCCGAGTCGAAATCCCCCGAACGGCGGGAGATCATGCGGGCCTACGGCGCCGAACTCGAACTAATCGAGGGTGAGATCGGCGAGGCACGCGAACGCGCGGACGAACTGGACGCACGCGAGGGGTTCGTCCAGGTCCGCCAGTTCGAGAACCCCGCCAACCCCGAGGCACACTACCGGACGACCGGGCCGGAGGTGCTCGACCAGGTCGGCGACCGGACCGTCGACGCACTCGTCGCCGGCGTGGGCACCGGCGGCACCATCACCGGGACCGGCCGCCGCCTCCGTGAGGCGTTTCCCGACGTGGAAATTGTCGCCGTCGAACCCGAGGACAACGCCGTCCTCTCGGGTAGCGAGCCCGGCGTCGACGACTTCCAGGGGATGGGACCGGGCTTTATCAGCGAGAACATGGACGCCGACATCCTCGACGGCGTCGAGACGGTGGCACTCGAACCGGCCGAAAAAGAGTGTCGCCGGCTAGCCCGCGAGGAGGGAATCTTCGTCGGGCAATCCTCCGGTGCCTCCTTGCTCGCGGCCAAGCGTGTCGCCCGGCGGCTGCGCGAGGACCTGAGCCGGGAGCCGCTCGTCGTCACGGTCTTCTGGGACTCCGGCGAGCGGTACATGTCGACGGGGATGTTCGACGGCGAGACGTGATAGTGATTGCTGTATGCCTTTTCCGGATCAACCGCACGACGTGACGCGGTTGGAACGGTAAATCGTCACAGCAATCACTATGAGCACCCTCCTCCCGCTCACTCCGCGGATGGCGGCTCCCGCCCCGTCTTGGCCTGAAATTCGAGGATGAGTTGTTCCCTCCGGGCGGCCGGACACTCGACTATCAGGTGCGAGGTATCGATGCTCTCGACCTCGCGGGCGTACTCGTCTTCCTCCTGGAACTGGACCGTGTGGGTCTCGCCACAGACGGGACAGTCGAACGAATCACCGGGGTCGTAGTCGCAGGTCTCCTCGCCGCCGGGGCGGTCCGCCTTGAAGACCGCCTCCTCGAGGGTGTGTGGTGCCCGGGAGAACAGCGAGTCGTCGCCGCGGGCGTCCCGGATGGCGTCGTAGGCCGCGGTCAGTTCGGCGTCCGACCGTGGCTCGTGGTAGACCCGGTACCAGGTCTCGTCGGCCTCGTCGTAGATGGCCCCCGCCAGCCTCCCCGCCAGGACGAGCACGCAGTTGTACACGAAGGCGTACTCGTCGGTCGCCTCGATGGTGCCCTCGTCGTAGAGCACTGTCGCGATCCGGTCGTTTTCCTCCAGGTCCTCGATCTCGTCGAGGTCGAGTGGACGCTCCGGGAGGGACGTCAGTTCCACGGACTGGTCGGTCATACCCGGGTCTGTGCGGGGCAGCCCTATCAGTTCTCGGGACTACCCCTCGAACTCGGCTTCGGTGACCCGGACAACGAGCGTCTCCTCGACGTCCCGGAGGTCGTACTCGGGCAACCGACCGCCCGTCCGGGCCAGCAACATCGGTTCGACGAGCCGCGGGGTAGCTTCGGATTCAGACGGCCCGTTCCCGACGTCGGACCCCGAGGATTCGGCGTCGGTCGGTTCTTGCTCGGGATACGCGACGCCGTAGACCTTGAGGAACCGCCCGGTCTCCGCGGGGGTGACCTCGTCCTCGCGGATTGCCACGGCGAGGTCCCGGGAGAGCCACTCCTCGTCGCTGACCGAGGGTTCCAGTACCAGCGCCTCGTCGACGAAGCGCACGAGGTACCAGTCGAGGTCGTTGAGCAGGGCCACGGCCGCACCGAGGCTGACCGTCTCGACGCCCACGGTGTTCGCGAACGGTTCCCGGAGGTCGTATGTCGCGAGCGCCTCGCGGGAGGTCTCGCGCGAGAGGAGTTCGTACCGGAGGTTGCGGTCCCCGTCGCCCACGAGACACACCCGCGTCATGTGCGAGGCCAGTCGCGCGCCGGGCAAAGCGGTTTCGGCTCTCTACGCCCACTCGTGGCGGTCCCACCCCTCGTAGTGTTTGAGCCTGCTTTTGATCTGGAACGGTTCCCACCCACACTCCTCGTACAGCACGTCCGCGAGAGCGCCGAACTCACTGTTGTTCAGTTCGATGCCACGGTTCCCTCTGCTGGTTACGTAGACCTCGTCTCGGAGTTCCTCGAATACAGTTTTCGCAGCCGGATAGTCGGAAACGTCGATGGCCGCTATCGAGAGGAGACGCTCCTCGTCGACCGGACTCCCCCAGGTGTGCTTGGCTATCATCGCCGCGAGAAGCGCACACTTCACCGACGGTTTCCGCATGTTCGAGGCGTCGAAGGGCAGTTATTTAAATTACCGTCACTACTCATTTACGCCTACCGAAATGATTATACACGTATACGTGTAGCTTGGTATATGAGCGAGCCAACGGGCAGTCACGCCGGGGAACACCCGGACACCAAGACGGCCCGGTTCGAACACCCGAGCGGGTTCCTCTATCTCACACAGCACGAGGGTATTCCGATCATCATCGACGCGCTGCTCGACCTCCCTCCCGGTCGGGAGTTCAACAAGACGGAACTCGCAGAGCACGCCGGGATCACTCGCCAGACGGTGACGAACTACATCGACCTACTCCTGGAGTTGGCCATCGTCGAGGATGTCCCGAACACCACTCCCCAGCGCTACCGTGTCGCCGAGAGCCCGGTCGTCGAAGAACTCTTCGAATTGAACAGCGCCCTGAACGCGGCCGGGGAGTGATACAGCAATCCGTACGAGAACTCACGTGGCCGCCAGGTCGCGCTCGACGGTCGAAACCGCCTCCGCTGCCTCCGCGGCGAGGTCCGCGATATCGTCCGGTTCCGCCTCGCGGATGGTCGAGAGTGAAGCCCGCGTGGCGGGATTGTCGGGCGCGACGCGGTTGCACCCGACGGGGATGGTGGCCTCCTCGAAGGTCCCGATTTCACGGGCGCGTTCGGTGATGTCGGTCTTGTCCATCGTCACCAGCGGCCGGTGGACGGGCAGGTCCGTGACAGCGCCGGTCACGCGGAGGTTGGCGCTGGTCTGGCTGGACTTCTGGCCGATGGCCTCGCCCGTGACGATGCCCGCGGCACCCACCTCCTCGGCGACGCCCTCGGCGACGCGGAACATGAACCGCCGGAGGCCGAGCATCCGCCCCGAGTCCATCGCCGCGACCAGCCTGTCGACGGCCTCGCCACCCGGCGCGACCCGCAGGGTCAACTCGAAGTTGGGCGCGTACGCCCGGAGATCCGAGACGGTCGCCTCGGCGCGGAGTCGGTGGTCGGGGCCGCCGTAGTCCCCGAGGTCGACGTACAGCGGGTGGACCCGACAGCCACGGCGCATCGCCTCCCAGGCGGCCACGGGGGAGTCGATGCCGCCACTGACGAGTGCGACCAGTGGCTCCTGAGTCCCGACGGGGAGTCCGCCCGGCCCCTCGCGGCGGTCGAGAAAGACGAACGCCTCCTCGGGCCGGCACTCGACGCACAGCGTCAGGTCGGGGTCCTCGAGGTCGACCGCTGGCTCGACGCCGGCCCCTTCGGCGGCGTCCCAGACAGCCTTGCCGCCTTCGGCCTCGATATCGTCCGAGGAGAACGGGTGAGCCTCGGCCGACCCGGCCCGCCGAGCTTCGACGGCGTAGGTCCCGCCGGTGTAGTGTTCGCGGGCCGTCTCCGCGAGCGTCTCGCGGATGGCCGCGAGCGTCGGGGCCGTAGTCGTGGCGGGACTGGCCGAGACCACACCGAAGGCGTCTGTCGCGGCCTCGGTCGCCATCTCGACGTGGTCCTCGTCGGTGTGGACGTACAGCCGCGAGTACTGGCGCTCGACCGGGTCGTCGATGCCGCGGTCGGCCAGCAGGGCGGCGATGTTGTCGCGGAGCAGTCCCTCCATCTTGCGCTGGACCTGCCCGCTCTTGGTGCCGATCTCACCGTGTCGCACGAGGACGGTGTCGGCTCCGGGCGGGTGCATGTCTCGGGGTTGACGACTGGCGTTTAAACGGGCTTCGCTCGCGTGTCGTGGCGCTTCAACCCCACGAGGGTCCGTCTGGAACTCAAGACGTTATCGAGGATCTCTAGGTGGACATCGAAGAACTCCGGCAATTCGTGAACGTCGACATGGATTGGAAGAGCTATACCGGTGGACGTAACGTTTGATACTTCTCGGCCCTTCTCTGTACCGGGCTGAATGTATCATTGCTTACGTCCACCGGTATACACGCAGCTGGCCTGCGACGACAAGGTCCGGTTATTCA
>CAZUWC010000071.1:0-7739 GCA_964623935.1 uncultured Halobacteriales archaeon | reverse complement strand
CGTCCTCACCCTGTGTCCGCTCCGTATCCTCGTCGAGAATGAACAGGGGCTGTGCCCCCATGCGTCGCTGGCCGGACTGTGACATGGTTCGATTACCTCGGTTGAAAGGTCGTTTGCGGTTCTATATAAACGTTACTAATCAATCGCCGGACGTGGCCAACGGGGGCGGCGGCGGCGGTCCCCGACGGTGTGGTGAGTTTTAAGATGGGGGACCCGAAAGAGGGGGAAAGATGCTCGAACTGGAGCACGGGTTCCGCGTCGTCGACGTCCACCTCGAACTCGAACCCGACACGGGCCGGCGGGGCCCGGCCGCGGGCGACCCCGACCAGGTCGAGCGCGAACTCCACCAGGCGGGCGTCGTGCGGGCGCTGGCCTTTCCCGCCCCGCGGGAGGGCTCCTACCTGAAGGCCAACAACGCCGTCGCGCGGATGAGCGTCGGCCGGCCGATGGTCGCGATGGCTCGCATCACTGGCGCCCGCGACCCGGGCCAGGGGGCGAGTTCGCGGCTGCGCAACATCGCCGCCTCCCGGTCGGACCACCACACCTCCCCCGCCGATGTCGAGCAGTACGCTTACGACGACCGCTTTGCCGGGTTCAAACTCCACCCGCCCGCCGATGGCCTCCCTGACGAGGAGGTCCTCGAAACCCTCGAGGACGTGGGCCTGCCCGTGCTCACCTACGGCGGGCGCGGGTTCCCCCCGGAGACGGTGGCGGAGACGCTCCTCGAGTACGACTTCCCCCTCGTCGTCTCGCACGTTGGCGGTCACCCCCTCGACATCGAACTGATGGACGAGACCATCGACCTGCTCGACCGGCACGACAGGTGCTACATCGACACGAGCTACGCCCGCCTGCGCGACCCGCTCGAACGGGCGGTCATGGAACACCCCGACCGCGTGCTCTTCGGGACGGGTGCGCCCGCCTCTCACCCCACGGTCGCGCTCATGGAAATCCTCACCCTCGACGTGCCCGAGGACGCCATGCGCCGCGTCTTCTCGAAGAACGCCGCCCGCGTCGTCGACGAACTGGCGCCGTAGACGGCAACCCCTCTTCGGGCGTGTGCGTCGCCGTATCGGGCTACTTACGTGGGTGGCCTCGTCACCGTCGGGCATGTCGCTGATCGACGCCGGTGCCTACGCCATCCACCTGCTGTTTGCCGGACTGTGGGCCGGCAGCGTGCTGTTCGTCTGGTATGCGATCCTCCCGCTCGCCCGCGAGGGCGACCTGAACGCCGCGCCGCTGGGTTCGGTGGCCGGGAAGCTGAAACGCGTCTCCCGCACCAGTGCACTCCTCCTCCTGCTGACCGGCGGCCACATGGCCGCCCGGCGGTACACCGTCGACACGCTGACCGGGAGCGGCGGCGGGCACCTCGTGCTCACGATGCTCGCGCTCTGGTTCGTCCTCGCCGGACTGGTCGAGGTCGGGACCGGCAAGCTCGTCGACGGCGCCGACCGACAGAAGGTCCGGGAACCGGCCCGCGAGGCCGGACGGCTCTTCCAGGCCGGCGCGCTCGTGGCCGTCCTCCTGTTGCTCGACGCGGGTGTGCTCGTCGCGAACGGGCTGGGGCTCGTGGCAGTCTGAGAAGTCGGTTACAGTCGACTCATACTGTCGGCTATAAGCCCGTGAGCAGTTTCGCCCCACCCGGGGCGCGAAATCGCTCACGAAGTTATAGCCGACAGTATCAGGGCGGATACGAAACCGGGAGTGGGACCTAGGCGCTACTCGTTACGGCGTTCGATGCCGAGCGCGTCCGCCAGTTCGTCTGTCGAGAGAAACTCTTCGGCGTCCAGGTCGTCCAAGTCTTCGGCACGTTCGGCGATCACGTCTCGCTCGTCGGGGAGCATATCGTCTTCCGGTTGGGACGCCGAATCGGGGTCCGCCATACCCGAGAGTTAGTAGGCTTGCCGTGTAACCGTCCGGATCAGCCACCCGTACAGCTCGGACTTGGACTTGGACCGACGTTACAGGTCCTCCTCGACGTGATCGGCGGCTTTCAGCGCGAGCGCGGCGATGGTCAACGTTGGATTCATCGCGCCCGCGGTGACGAACACGCTGCTGGAGGCGACGGAGAGGTTCGCGACGTCGTGGGTCCGCAACCGCGGGTCCACGACACTCTCCTCGGGGTCCCGGCCCATCCGCGTCGTCCCCATGTGGTGGAATGCGGGGCCGGTGTCCTCGGGACCGACGCTCCACCCGATGTCGGCGCCGAGTTCGTCGAGGATCACCTGCTGGACGTCGTTGGCCCGCGCGAGCGTCCGGCGGGTCCGGTCACCCAGCGACCACCGGATGTCGGGCACCGGGTTGCCGTGGTCGTCGGTCCGCGAAGTGTCGAGAGTGACGCGGTTCTCGGGACGGGGGCGCTGCCCGACGAGCCCGCCTATCGCGATGCTGTGGCCGTACGCCTCCCGGAGCGAATCGAGGAGCGCGTCGCCCCACTCGTCGCCACCCAGCGCGAGTTCGACGGGGGAGGGGCCGGCGTAGTTGAAGAACTCCAGTTTCATCGGCGCGAGGCGCTCCTCGCTCGCCGGGACCACGACGTTGCCGGCGGCGTCGGTGACGGCCTCCCCGGGGTCGTCGTAGAACTGGTGGGTCTCGCTGGTAATGAACCCGATGTGGTTCTGCCTGGTCCGGCAATCGAGCGTCCCACCAGCGCCCGCGAACAGGTGTTCCATGAAGTAGCGCCCGACCAGTCCGCTGGAGTTTGCCAGCCCGTCGGGGTGGGATTCGCTCCGGGACAGGAGGAGCAGTCGCGGAATCTCGACACCGCCGGCCGCGAGGACGAACTGCCGGGCCTCCTGGCGGTGGGTTTCGCCGTCGGGCGTGGCGTAGACCGCGGCCTCGACGCGCGCCCCGTCGTCGCCGGTGACGAGGCGCTGGACCGGCGCGCGGGTGAGGACGCGGGCGCCATGCTCCTCGGCTTTCCGGACGTGGACGTCGGCGCTGTACTTGGCGCCGGAAGGACAGACCGGCTGGCAGGTCCCGTAGCCCACGCAGGGCCCGCGGCCGTCGTAGGGCTCGGAGTTGCGCGCGTTGGGGACCGAGTGGGTCGCGATTCCGAGGCGCTCGCAGGCCTCGGCGAACAGCGAGTCGCTGTAACTCGGCGGGAACGCGGCCATCGGAAAGGGCTCCTCGCGTGGCGGCGCGAAGGGGTTGTCGTCGGCGCCCGCGACGCCGAGTTCGCGTTCCGCGGCGGTGTAGTACGACTGGAGGTCCCGATAGTCGAGTGGCCACGCCGGCAGGTCGTCCGAGCCCGCCCGTCCCTCGAAGTCGCTCTCGTGGAGGCGCATCACCATGCCCTGCCAGTGCAGCGTCGTGCCCCCGACGCCCTTCACGCGGGCGTTGTTCAGCGGGTAGAACCGCTCGCCGGTCGCCGAGAAGGCGTCGCGCTCGCCGCCCATCCCCCAGACCGACCCCTCGTGTGCGGGACGGATCGACTGCTCCATGCGTCCCTCGCGGTCGTCGTCCTCGAACCGCGGGCCGGCCTCCAGGACGACGACGTCGTGGCCGGCCGCGGCCAGACGCGAGGCCACGAGCGCACCCGCCGGTCCCGCACCCACGACGCAGACGTCTCCCCGCGGTGACGGCGTTCTGTCCATGGAACCGTGTGTTGCCCCGCATTAGGTGAGCCTAAACTTAGGGGTTGCCATTAGACGCCGCCGTACCGGAGCAGACCCATTACGACCACGAGATGGAATCGTGGGCCGACAGTTTCTTGTCCCCGATGTGCGACCGCTGAGACATGCAGCGACGCCGCCTCCTGCTCGGCTGTGGCGCCCTCCTGTCGGGGACACTCGCGGGCTGTCTCGGCTCCGGGTCCGGCGACGGGACCCCGACCGAGAATCCGACGCCGACCCCGACAGCGAAGGAAGTCTCCCTCGACGAGACACCCACACCGACCGAGACACCCACACCCACCGAGACGCCCACGCCGACCGAGACACCCACGCCGACCGAGACACCCACACCGGAACCGACACCTACCCCGACGGCGGCCGGCATCACACACTCCCTCGGCGAGCGGTTCACCGTCGGCGAGGGCGGGAACGCGGTCACGTACCGACTCGAGAAGTTCTACCGGACAGACCGGATCGGCAACGAGTTCAGCCGCGTGTTTGCGGACGGGACGTTCCTCGTGGTCGTGGTCGAGGTCACCAATCCGCAGGACGACATCATCACGCTCCCCCGCAACGAGTTCCGCGTACGGTCCCCGAACACGTGGCACAAGTACAACACCGATGCCTCGGAGAAAATCAACGGCGACGACCGGATCGAGGAGCAGTCGCTGGTGAGCACGTCGATCCAGAGTGGCAGGTCCGAACTCGGGGCGGTGGCCTACGACGTGGTCCCCGAGGACTCCTACCGCATGTGGATTTTCCCGACCGGCGACGCGAACACCCCCGAACACTTCATCGATATCGGGCCGATCACCGGCGTCCGGGAACTGTAGGACCTGTCGGACCCTTTAAATTCGCGAGGTGAGTAGAGACGCGGTATGCTGGTGCGGGACCTGATGACGACGGACCCGGTCACAATCTCCGCGGAGTCGAATCTGCGCGACGCGATGCGGTCGATGCTCTCGGAGGCGGTCGACTACGTCATCGTGGTCGACAGCGACGGCAACCCTGGCGGGTTCGTCACGAAGGACGATGTCGTCGGCGCGGTCTACCAGGCGGAGCCGCCGCCGGCCGAAATCCGGATCGTCGCGGTGGCCCACACGCCGGATTTCACGGTCGGACCGGAGATGACCGTCCGCAAGGCCGGACGTCGCCTGACCGAGGAGAACGCCGCCGTGGCTCCGGTGATGGACGGCCTCGAACTCGTGGGGGTGCTGACGCTCCCGGACATCGTCGAGCACCTGTCGCTGCTCCTCCAGCAGGCGGCCGCGAGCGAACAGGCCGAGCGGAAGGGGCTCGACCTCTAAACCGGATCGGACTCGAACAGCCGCGCGCCACAGTCGGGACAGGAGACGGCGGCCACCTGGTGGCTCGTACAGCAGGACTCGACGGTCTGGGTCCCGAACTCGGGGGTCGCCCCACAGGCCGGACAGCTCTCGAGAAACAGCCGCAGGCCGTCCAACAACTGGCTCCGCTCCCGGATCCCGAGTCGCTCCCAGCCCGGGTGGCGCTCGGTCAGGACGCGGGCGGCACCCACGTCGGCGAGGAACGCGGCCCGGGATTCCCACCTGCCGGCCAGCGTCCCGTCGACGCGCGCCCTGAAAGCCTCGCCGTACTCTTCGTAGGTGACCTCGCCATCCTCGACGTCGAGTGCGGTGAGGAGTTCCTCGCGGCCGGCCGCGTCTTCACGGACCCCGTCGATGGCAGCTGTCCAATCGGCCCGGAACCCGTCGGTCAGACAGAGGTCGTCCCGGTCGGCACACTCCGTGAGGGCGCCGGCGGCGACCAGTGCCTGCTCCGGGTCGAACTCCGCGCCCGTCGCATCGCTCCCATCGCGTTCGACGTGGTCGGGTGTCTTCCCGAACAGTGCCAGCACCCGCTCGGGGAGGTAGCGTTTCGTCAAGCGGGGCGTCCCCGGCACGAGGTATCCCCGGAGGTAGATTGCCGCCCCGGAGACGCCCAGGATCAGCAGGCCGACCGCGAGGCCGACACCGGGCGGTGTCCCACCTGCCAGCACGAGAGCCACGCCCGCGACGATAGCCAGTGTTACCGCGATGACCGCGTTCACCGCCGTACAGGGCAGACAGCGGTTCTCGCCGGTGTACTCGGGCTGGCGGAGTCGTGCGAGTACGCCCCCTGACGCGCTCATGGAGTCGCGTTTTGCCCGTATCTTTGTGAAAGTTATCGTCGCACGGGACGCCGCGGGATTCAAACCGGCACCCGCCCAAGGGGCGGGCGATGGGAAACGCCGACCTCAGGGACCTGGCGGCCATCGAGACGGTCAGTTTCGAGGACCTCGCCGGGTCGGTCGTCGCCGTCGACGCGCACAACTGGCTGTACCGCTACCTGACGACGACCGTCAGGTGGACCAGCGCCGAGACGTACACGACCGCCGAGGGGACGGAGGTGGCGAACCTCGTCGGCGCCGTCCAGGGGTTGCCGAAGTTCTTCGAGCACGACCTCACGCCGGTGTTCGTCTTCGACGGCGCGGTGACCGACCTCAAGGAGGACGAACTCGACGAGCGCCGCGAGCAACGCGAACGCTACGAAGCCGACCTCGAGGAGGCGCGCGAGCGCGGCGATCAGGTGGCAATCGCCCGCCTGGAGTCGCGCACCCAGCGCCTGACCGACACCATCGTCGAGACGACACGGGAGTTGCTCGCGCTGCTGGACGTGCCGGTCGTCGACGCCCCCGCCGAGGGCGAGGCCCAGGCCGCACACATGGCCCGCCAGGGCAGCGTCGATTACGCCGGCACGGAGGACTACGACGCCCTCCTCTTTGGCGCCCCCCGGACGCTGCGCCAGCTCACCAGCGACGGCGACCCGGAACTGATGGACCTCGACGCGACGCTCGCGGCCCACGACCTCACCTGGGAACAACTGGTCGACGTGGCCATCCTCTGTGGGACCGACTTCAACGAGGGTATCTCGGGTGTGGGGCCGAAGACGGCCGTCGACCTGATCCACGAACACGGCGACCTCTGGGGGGTCTGTGAGGCCGAGGGCTACCACGTCGACGGGGCCGACCGCGTCCGCCAGCTGTTCCTGGACCCGGCCGTCGAGGACGGGGTCGCCTTCGATACCGACATCGACCCCGACGTCGACGCGGCCCGGTCGTTCGTCGTCGGGGAGTGGGAGGTCGACCCCGGCGAGGTCGAACGGGGCTTCGAGCGGATCGAGGCGGCGCTGGTCCAGACCGGCCTCGACGAGTGGACCTAGACATCGTCCTCGAAGAACGAAGCCGGCCGGCGGGCCGTCGGTCGGGTCCGAGGGCGACACGGGACCGGTGACTTTTACGCGCCCGGCCGCCAGCACCCGCACATGACAGAGGAGTACCGCACCGAACGCGACAGTCTCGGCGAGATGCAGGTGCCCGCGGACGCCTACTGGGGTGCTCAGACCCAGCGGGCCATCGAGAATTTCCCCGTCAGCGACGCCACCTTCGGCCGCCGGTTCGTCCGCGCGCTCGGGGTCGTCAAGAAGGCCGCCGCGCTCGCCAACCACGACCTGGGCCTGCTGCCCGCCGAGACGGCCGAACCCATCGTCGAAGCGGCGGACGAGGTCATCGCTGGCGAACACGACGACCAGTTCCCGGTCGACGTCTTCCAGACCGGCAGCGGCACCTCCTCGAACATGAACGCCAACGAGGTCATCGCCAACCGAGCGACCGAACTGGCCGGCGGCGAAATCGGGAGCCGGGAGATCCACCCCAACGACCACGTCAACTACGGCCAGTCGAGCAACGACGTCGTCCCGACGGCGATGCACGTCGCGAGCGCCGAAGCCGTCGAACGGGACCTCCTGCCGGCCCTCGAAACCCTGCGGGACGCGCTCGCCAGGAAGGAGTCGGAGTTCGACGACGTCGTCAAGACCGGGCGGACCCACCTCCAGGACGCCACGCCGGTCACGCTGGGCCAGGAGTTCTCGGGCTACCGGGCGCAGGTCGAGAAGGGCATCGAGCGCGTCGAGGGCGCCCTCCCGCGCTTGCGGGAACTCGCGCTGGGCGGGACCGCCGTCGGGACCGGCCTCAACACCCACCCGGAATTTCCGGAACGCGCCGCCGAATACATCGCCGAGGAGACGGGTATCGCGTTCCGCGAGGCGGACAACCACTTCGAGGCCCAG
>CAZUWC010000070.1:0-7775 GCA_964623935.1 uncultured Halobacteriales archaeon | reverse complement strand
ATGAGTGTTCCGATTGTTCCGGTCTGGAACTCCGTCTGCCTGCGGTCCTAGAGAGGCCCACGACCCGGGGAAACGACAGGTATAGGCCGGCCCAGTCCAAGTCCCGCATATGAGCACAGGCGTCGTCGTCCTGAACTTCGGGGAACCGCCCGAACCCGACCGCGCGGCCGTCGTCGACTACCTCGAACGCATCTTCTTTGCCAACGCCGACCTGGAGGAGTACGACTCCGAGGCGGCCGCACGCGAGCGCTCCCGGAAACTCGCCGAGCGCAGGGCGCCCGGCCTGATCGAGGAGTACGAGGAGATCGGCGGCTCGCCGCTGAACGAACAGGCGACCTGGCAGGCCGACCGCCTCGAAGCCCACCTCCGCGAGCGGGGCTTCGACGCCACCACCTACGTCGGCATGCAGTACACTGAACCCTTCATCGAGGATGCCGTCGCGGCCGCCCGCGAGGACGACGTGGACCGGATCATCGGCTTCCCCGTCTATCCGCTGTGTGGCCCCTCGACGAACGTCATCTCGCTGGACGAACTGGAGGCGGCCATGGAGGACGCGGGCCTTGACGTTCCCTTCCAGGCGATCACCGGCTGGCACAAACACCCGGGATACAACCGCGTCCGCGCCGAGAACATCGAACAGTTCGTCGACGAGGCGGGTATCGACCTCGACGACTCCGAGACAGCGCTCGTCTTCTCGGCCCACGGAACGCCCCAGCACTACCTCGAGGAGGGGAGCCGCTACGACATCTACGTCGAGGAGTTCTGTTCGGTCGTCGCCTCGCTTTTGGGGGTCGCGGACTACCACATCGGCTTCCAGAACCACGAGAACCGCGACATCCCCTGGACCGAACCCGAAATCGAGGACCTCGTCGAATCGCTGGAGGCCGACCGCGTGGTCGTCGAACCGGTCAGTTTCCTCCACGAACAGAGCGAGACGCTCTCGGAACTCGACGACGAACTCGCCGAGGCGGCCGAGGAGGCCGGACTGGACTTCTATCGGGTGCCCATCCCCCACGACGACGAGCGGATACCCGAGGCGTTCGCGGACCTGGTCGAGCCGTTCCTCGCGGACTTCGATCCCGGGTACTACCAGTACCGCCAGTGCCAGTGCCGGTCGGTTCCGGGGACGATGTGCCTGAACGCGCCCCAGACCACGACCCACGAGGACTGACATGGACGTCGCGGTCGTCGGCGGGGGCATCACCGGCCTCGCCGCGACGCACTTCCTCGCCGAGCGTGGCGTCGACGCCACGACCTTCGAGGCGGCCGACGAACCCGGCGGCGTCATCCAGTCCCGGGAGGTCGAGGGTCGCGTCGTCGAACTCGGGCCCCAGCGACTGCGCCGGACGCCCGCCGTCGAGGATCTGATCGAGGCGGTCGGCCTGTCCGGGGCGGTCATCGAGGCCGAGGAGGCACCGCTGTACGTCTACGCCGACGGCCGCCTGCGGGAGGCACCGCTCGACGTCGACACCTTTCTGCGGACGGACCTGCTCTCGTGGCAGGGGAAACTCCGCCTGCTCGCGGAACCCCTGACCCGGCGGGGCTACCCACAGGAGTCGGTCGCCGAACTGTTCACCCGGAAGTTCGGCCGCGAGGCCTACGAGCGCTTCATCGGGCCGCTGTACGGCGGCATCTACGGCTCGGACCCCGCGGCGATGCCCGCCGCCTACGCCCTGGAGTCGCTGCTGGAGCGCGAACGCGAAGCCGGGAGTTTCCTGCTGGCGTTTTGCAAGCGCGTCGGCCAGGGCCAGGAGTCGCCACCCATCTCCTTCGAGGAGGGAAACCAGCAACTGCCCGAGGCGCTCCAGGAGGCCCACGCCGACCGGGTCGAACTCGACACGCCGGTGACTGACATCCGGCGAGCAGAGTCCGAAGGCGGGGACGATGTGTTCCTCGTGGCGACTGCCGACGGAACTCACCGGGTCGACCACGTCGTCGTCACGACGCCCGCCGGCGTGACCGCGGAGTTGCTCGACGGCGTCGCGGCGGGCGCCGAGGGACTCGCCGGCCTGACCTACAATCCCCTGGCGATGGTCCACCTGACCGCCGACTGCCGACGCGAGGGCTTTGGCTACCAGGTGGGCTTCGGCGAGGACCTCCACTCGCTGGGCGTCTCCTGGAACGCCAGCATGTTCGGCCGCGAGGGCCTCTACACCGTCTTCCTCGGCGGGATGCACGAACCGGAGATGGTCGAGCGCGACCACGCCGAGATCGGAGAGGTCGCCCGCGAGGAGTTCGATGCGGTGATGGACTGCGGGGCGTCGGTGCTGAACGTCGGCACGCGCGAGCGGTGGTTCCCCGCCTGGGACCGCACATGGGACGCGCTGGCGGACTTCGAGACGCCGGCAGGTGTCCACGTCGCGACGAACTACACCGGCAGGATGGGGATTCCGAGTCGCGTTCGGGAGGCCCGCGAGGTGGCCGAAGCGATTGCTGGGAAGGTCCCGTGAACCGGGCCGCTACCGGTGTTCGTCGATCCACTCATACGGATTGCTGTAGTTCTTTGCCGGATCGACCGCAGTACAGCGTGCGGTCGACTTGGAAAACGGCTACAGCAATCCGTATCACACAATGCGTGAAAGTCCTCTGCACCGCACTGGTCGGCGATATTCTGGAGCGTTCCGATCCGGACTCGGTCGTGTAAGGGGACCGTGACCGTCCGCTTCTCGCCCGTCTCCGGGTGGGTGTACTTGAGAATCGCGTGGTCTCCTCGCGTCCGGTCGTGACGATAGCCGAATTTCTGGAGGACGTTGACAATCTCGTCGCCGGAGAAATCCCGCGAAACCATATCAGCCGTCGAACCACGGGGCGTCCGGCTCTGGAGCAGGTGTGTCGGCTTGCTCTGCCTCCCTCGTTGCTTCGACCGCCTCGTCGAGGTTCTCGAGCGCCTCCGTCCGCGTGGCCCCCTGACTCGCGACACCGGTCCCCTCGTCGATTGCCGTCCACCACCCGTCGTCTGCTTCGACGAGGCGAATCTCGCGCCCGGTGCTCATAGCACCACGTAGGCGCGTGACACACATAAACGTGCGAGGTCAGAACTCCGTCACGACCTCGACGCCGGTAATCTCGAAGCGGGCGCCGCCGCGCTCGCTCTCCGAGACGCGGACCGTCCAGCCGTGGAGGTCGGCCAGTTCCCTGACGATCGCGAGTCCGAACCCGGTTCCCTCCCGGGCGGTCGAGTACCCCGCCTCGAAGACCTCCTCGCGCCGGTCGGCGGGGATACCGGGGCCATCGTCGGCCACGTAGAACCCGTCCTCGAGGTCGCCGAGGCGGACGGTCACGCCGTCCCCGCCGTGTTCGACGGCGTTCGCCAGGAGGTTCTCCAGGAGTTGCTGGAGGCGGTCGCGGTCGGCCCGGACCGTCCGGTCGGTGGCGACGACGAGCGTGCCGCCGGTGTCACCGAGTGCCGCCCAGCACTCTTCGAGGAGTCGTGGGAGGTCGACCGATCCGGGTTCGATCGCCTCGGTGCCCGCACGCGCGAACGTCAGGAGGTCGTCGATGAGTCGCTCTATCCGGTCGTGGGCGTCCGCGACGTCCGCGAGGTGGGGGCTGTCACACTCGTCGGAAGCGAGTTCGAGTCGCGCCGAGGCCACGTTCAGGGGGTTCCGGAGATCGTGGCTCACGACGGAGGCGAACTGGTCGAGGCGCTCGTTCTGCCGTTCGAGTTCCCGCTCGCGCTCGGTGCGTTCGGTGATGTCGATGTAGGTGCCCAGCCAGTGGGTTTCGTCGTCCTCGGTGACCCGCGAAGACCGGAACAGGAACGTCCGGCGCTCGCCGTCGGCGGTGACCCGCTCGACCTCCTGCTGGACCACCTGCCGGTCCCGGGCGGACTCGTTCAGGTTCGACGCCTCCTCCCGGTGCTCCTCGGGGACGATGAAGTCGTCGAGTGACTCGCCGAGCACGTGTTCCTCGGCGTAGCCAAAGACGTCCCTGAAGGCCTCGTTGACCTGCTGGACGACCGGTTCGCCGTCGCGGAACTCGACCTCGGTGATCGGATGGGGGACGGCGTCGAAGACCGCCGCCAGCCTGTCGCGTTCGTACTCCAGTGCCCGTTCCCGTTCCTCCCGCTCGGTGATGTCAGTGATGAACCCCTCGAGGGTCGTGTCGCCGTCGTCGGTCTCGACGGCCCGGCCCCGCTCCCACATCCACCGTGTCTCCCCGTCGGCGGTCACGATACGGTATGTGACCTCGAAGGGCTCCCCGGTCGCGAGTGCCTCCTGGACGGCCTCCCACATCCGCTCCCTGTCGTCGGGATGGAGGACGTCCTCGCCCCAGACGACCGCGCCGGATTCGAGGGCCTCGGCCGCGTGGCCCGTCAGCGACTCGCACTCGCCCTCGACCTGTTCCATCGGCCAGCCGGGGTCGTTGCGACACCGGTAGACGATGCCGGGGAGATTGCTGATGAGCGTCTGGAGGCGTCGGCGGGACTCCTCGATGTCGGTCATGTCCCGGAGCACGGTGGCGAACCGGCGCTCGCCGTCGATCTCGAACTCGCGCAGCGAGACCGACAGCGGGATTTCGTGACCGTCGGCGTGCCGGCCGGTGAACTCCGTGGACGACCAGTCGAGGGTCTGTTCGCCCGTCTCACGGTACCGGCGAAAGCTCGCGCGGTAGTCCTCGCGGAGACGGTCGGGAACCAGCATCGTCAGCGGCTGACCCACCACGTCGTCGGGGTCGTACCCGAAGATGTCCGCGACGGCGGGGTTGGCGAACCTGACGATTCCCCCGTCGTCGACCGTCAGGATGGCCTCGGTCGAGTTCTCCGTGATCGCCGCCAGCCGCGTGCGGGTCCGTTCGGCCTCCCGCTCGGCGCGGTGACGCTCGACGGCGTTTCGCACGCGGTTGGCCAGCACCGCGTACTGGTCTGACGTCCCCTCCTTTTGCAGGTAGTCGGTCACGCCCGCCGAGACGGCCTCGCTGGCGACCTCTTCGCTGCCCTTGCCGGTAAAGAGGACGAAGGGGAGGTCGGGATACTCCACCCGGACGTCTTCGAGAAACTCGATGCCCGACATGCCCGGCATGTCGTAATCGGAGACCACGCAGTCGACGCGACCCTCGGCGATGCGGTCACCGGCGTCCTCCGCGCTGGTCACCGTCTCGACTGTCAGCCCCTCGTCCTTGCGTTCGAGGTACTCGGCCGTGAGGTCGGCAAATCCCGGTTCGTCGTCGACGTGCAACACGCAGATGTCGTCCGTGTCGCCGATCCGTTCGTCCTCGCTCATGTGGTCGGCACTGGCTGATGTACGTTCCCGGACCAAAATAGGTGTTCCCCCTACCGCTCGCGGTCGACGCTCTTTGCGGTCTCGACGAACGCCCGGACGCTCTCGACGGGTGTGTCCTTGTTGACGCCGTGGCCGAGGTTGAGGATGTGCCCGCGGGGGCCGGCGGCCTCGATGACCTCGCGGGTCCGCTCCCGGACGAACCCCGGGTCGCCAAAGAGGTGCGAGGGATCGAGGTTCCCCTGGACCGGCCGGTCACCGAGTCGCTCGCGGGCCTCCCCAATCCCGACGGTCCAGTCGAGGCCGACGACGTCGGCGCCACTCTCGGCCAGCAGGTCCAGCCGCCCGCCCATCCGGCGGACGAAGACGATGGAGGGCGCCCGCAGGTCCGCCAGTATCTCGCGGTGCAGGGGAAGGACGAACTCCCGGTAGTCCTCGGGGGTGAGCGTGCCGGCGTAGGTGTCGAACAGTTGCACGACGTCCGCACCGTTGCCAATCTGGAACGCCAGGTAGTCACGGACGACGTCCGCGAACGACGAGAGCAGCGTCCGGAACGCCGCTGGGTCGCGCGCCCGGAGTTTCCGGAGGGGCATGTTGGTCCGCGAGGGGCCGCCGGCCGCCGCGTAGGAGGCCAGCGTGAAGGGGCCGCCAGCGAACCCGATGACGGCCGTCTCGTCGCCGACGCTGTCGTTGAGGCGCACCAGCAGTTCGCCGACGTAGTCGAGTTCGCGCGCGACGTCGTCGTGGCTCCGGTCGCAGTCGGCGGGTCCCTCGACGGGGTTCTCGACGACCGGGCCGACGCCGCTCTCGATGTGATAGGAGAAGCCGAGCGGTTCGAGCACGGTCAGGATGTCGGAGAACATCACCACCCCGTCGGGGCGGTAGTACTCCCAGGGCAGGAGGGTGATCTCCTCGGCGACCGCCGGGGTCTTGATCGCCTCGAGGAAGGAGTACTCCTCGCGGATCTCGCGGTACTCGGGGATGTGCCGGCCCGCCTGGCGCATCAGCCAGACCGGCGGGCGCTCCGTGTACTCCCCCCGGGCGGCACGCACGAGCAGGTGGTCCATAACTCGCCAGTTCGGGGGTCGACGGCTAAGGACTTTGGAAACTGCGCCGTGTCGGCGGGCGCTCGGCAGCCGCCTGGACCGTTTGGACAACCATTTAACCGTCAGCGGGGTATTCGCACCCATGAGCGCACCGAAGGTGTTGATCCTCGGGCCGCCGGGTGCAGGCAAGGGCACGCAGAGCGACCACATCGCCGAGGAGTACGGCGTCGCGCACGTCACGACCGGTGACGCACTCCGGGCCAACAAGGACATGGACATCAGCGACATGGACACCGAGTACGACACGCCGCGGGCGTACATGGAGGCCGGCGACCTCGTGCCAGACGTGGTCGTCGACGCCATCGTCGAGGAGGCCCTCTCGGGGACCGGGGGGTTCGTCCTCGACGGCTACCCGCGCAACCTCGCCCAGGCCGAGACCCTGGAAGGCGTGACGGACCTCGACGTGGTCCTCTCCCTGGATGTGGGCCGCGAGGAACTCATCGAGCGCCTGACGGGCCGGCGGGTCTGCGAGGGCTGTGGGACGAGCTACCACGTCGAGTTCGACCCGCCCGAGGAGGCCGGCGTCTGTGACGGGTGTGGCGGCCAGTTGGTCCAGCGCGAGGACGACAGCCGCGAGGCAGTCGAGAACCGCCTGGACGTCTTCGCGGAGAACACCGCGCCAGTCATCGAGCACTATCGCGACCACGACGGGTTCGTCGCCATCGACGGCGAGCAGTCGCCCGACGACGTGTGGGCGGCCATCCGGGCGGCCATCGACGAGCACGCGGGCGCGTGATGGAGGGACTCCCGTGCTGGAACCGGTCCGGCTCCGGGTGTGTCCGGGAGACGGGCACACACCGAGAGTAAAAAGTTGATTAGGGCCAACCGCCTACAGGACTGATAATGCCACGAACAGCCCAGAAGATAGACGACCTCGCGAGGGAGGGCGAGGAGATGACCGACGCCCTCTCGGTCGTCCTCGACGTCGCCGAGGAGCAGGGGACGGTCACCTGGAGTGACGTCAGCGACGACATCTCCAGCGGGCAGTGGGGGCGCCTCATCGAGAAGGGACTCCTCGTCGACGCCGGCGGCGACGGGTTCGTCGTCGACGACCCGGACGGGGTGCGCGAAGCGTTGGGCGAGGCCGACCCCGCCGTGTCGAGCGACGGCGATGGTGAGGTCTCCTGGACCAAGTACGACAAGATTGCGGGCCTGGGCGTGCTCGGCCTGTTCGCCGGGTACTCGCTGCCCTCGATCCGTGCCCGGATCGGCGGCATCGTCGACCTCTTCATGGGGCCCCTCGACGCCGCACTCCCCTTCTACATCGTCATCATGGTGCTGGCGATGCTGACGGGGATGTACACGACAATCCTCCAGGACGCCCTGATGGACACCAGCGTCATGGGCAACTACCAGGAGAAGAACAAGGACCTCCAGGAGCGGCGCAAGCGCGCCAAGGAGGCCGGCGACGAGGAGGAACTCGAGAAGATCCGCGAGGAACAGATGGAGA
>CAZUWC010000069.1:0-7786 GCA_964623935.1 uncultured Halobacteriales archaeon | reverse complement strand
TTCGCCCCACCCGGGGCGCGAAATCGCTCACGAAGTTATAGCCGACAGTATTACTGGGAGTAGGTCCGTATCTCGGCGATGTCGTCCCCGTCGAAGGAGAAGACGTCCACGAACCGGACGATCAGGTCGCCGTCCGGGTCGAGCAGGCGGCCCCGGACGACCACTTCCTCGCCTGCGTGCTGGCGGTAGACGCCGTCGACCGGGTGACTGGTGTCGCGCATCGGGCGCTCATCGCGCATGAAGCGGACGAACCGCTCGCGTCCCTCGATGGTCCTGTCGGGCCGGACGTGCCTGAACCCGGACGCGAGCAGGTCCGCCAGCAGGCCGTAGTCGTCGCCGTCCAGCGCCCGGTAGTACGCGCGGGCGGCCTCGGTCCGGCTCCGACGCTCCTCACCCGTCACGTGTCTGTCTCACCGTCGTCGTCACTCGTGTTCTCTGCCCCGGGTTCGGCCCAGTCCCAGTCCTCGTACCCGTCGCTGTCGCCGTCACTCTCGCCGTCGGTCGCCCCGGAGTGCCCGTCGCCCCCGTCGCGCGAACCCGGCCCGACCCCGTCCGACGCGGACCCCGCGAACTCGTCCTCGAGTTCCGAGGCGATCGCCTCGAGTTCGGCGTCGTCGACATCGCCCTCGATGTCCCCGCTGCGTTCCCCCGAGTCCGTCGTCGTCTCGTCGGGATTCTCCTCGAGCGTGAGCGACGGGCCCTCCGGTTCGGCGGACGACATGCCAGCGGGGGGCTCCTCGAGCGGGAAGTCGTCTGGATCCGGCGGTTCGCCGATGGAACGGGCCTCCTCGAGGGACGTCTCGGCGTCCCCGCGGAGGCGGTCGGCAAGCATTGCGTTGCCGCTGGCGTACTCACTGGCCGCCTCGGTCAGCCACTCCGTGGCCCGCCAGAGCGCCTCGGTCTTGTTCTCGGCGAGGCCGTAGTGTGAGATTGCGACCGTGTCTTCGGCGAAGCGAGCGGCGGCGTTGAACTGGTTGCGGGCCGTCGCGAACTCGTCGTGTGCCCGCGAGAAGTCGTGCTGGGCCAGCACCCACTCCTCCTGTTCGAGGGCGTGCATGGCGCTCGTGAGCGTCCGGCGCCCCTCGGTGTAGTGGGCGTGTGCGAGGCGGTACCGCGCCCGGGCGGCGTCCGTGTCCCCGATCCCGTCGACGCTCGACTGGATGGCCTCGATCTCGGGGAGATGCGTCGGGTCGTCGGTCCGCCAGGCGTACTCGACGCGGCCGCTCGGGCCGACGACGACGACCGCCCGCTCGGTCCGGTATCCCGCGTCCGGGGTCTCGGTCGCGACGCCGTACTCCTCGGCAACCTCGCCGTGGACGTCCGCCAGCAGGGGCAACTGGAGGTCGTACTCCGCGGCGAAGGCGCGGTGGCTGTAGACGCTGTCCCCCGAGATTGCCAGCACCGTCACGTTCTTCTGCATCGTCAGGATGTCGAGGGTGTCCAGCCCGGTCGCGTCCTCGGTACACGCGGGGTTGAAATCTCCCGGATAGAACGCCAGGACGACGACGTCGTCGCCCAGGTACTCGCCGAGGGAGACTTCGACGACCTGCCCGTCGACGACCGCAGGGAGGGCAAACGACGGTGCAGGGTCACCGGGAGAAAGCATGTATCGAGGATTCTCTCACGCACACTTAAGGGTTGAGTCCACACCACCCCGCGAAGGGACGCCGGGACGGGGTGCTTTTGTCCGCGCCCGTCCAACCCCGCGTGTGGAGTTGCACGTCCGCTACGAGGGCGACGACGACCCCGAGAAGTGCACCGCCCGGAAACTCGCCCGGTTCGACCTGGCGACGCTGCACCGCTCGGCCCGGGCGGTCCCGCCGGGCATCGTCCTCGATCCCTTCGCCGACCGGGCGCTCTCGCCGGCCGACCGTCCGGGAGACGCGGCCGACGGGGGCGAGTCCGACGGACAGCACGGCGAGAGCGACCGCCTGGTCGCGCTGGACTGCTCGTGGGAGACCGCCCGGGCGGAGGCGTTCGACCTCGAGGGGCCCCACCGCTCGCTCCCCTTTCTCGTGGCCGCGAACCCCGTCAACTACGGGACGCCCTTCCGGCTGACGACCGTCGAGGCCTTCGCCGGCGCGCTCGCCATTCTGGGGGCCCGCGACCGGGCCGAGCGGCTTCTCTCGAAGTTCACCTGGGGGCACACCTTCCTCGAACTCAACGCCGAACCGCTTCGGCGGTACGCCGACTGTGCCGACTCGGCGGCCGTCGTCGCGGTCCAGAAGGAGTACCTGGCCGCAGAGTAGGTCGTCGGAGAGTCGAGCCACCCCTCAGAACCCGGCGTCGGGCGCCGGCGCGGGGAGCGGACTCCCGGGCAGGTCCGAACCGGGATCGGGGTCGTTGTAGGCCATCGGCGCGACGTCGTTGGGTCCGCGGGGGTAGAACAGCGACGCGAGCGTCTGGATCTGCCGGCGGCCGGCGTCGAGTTCGAACTGGCCGCCCCCGTAGAGGTCGATGCCCCGCTCCCCGCAGTACTCGATGGTCGCGAGCAGGCTCTCGACGGTCCCGAACCGCGAGGGTTTGACGTTCAGCCACGACGGCTCGACGGGCAACGCCTCGACGCTGTCGACGCCCGTTATCGGCAGGTCCCAGGAGACGCGTCCCTCGTGGCCCTCGAAGACGGGCCGGGTCGCCTCGGTCAGCGCGGGGTCCTCGAGGAGCGCCTCGGGGAACGCCCGGACCAGTCGCTCGTAGAGGGCGGCGTCGGGCGGGTTCTCGACGTCGGTGCCCTCGTACTGGCCCTTCAAATCGAGGATGCGGACCGCACCGGTCGCCGCGAGTTCGTCGACGAGGTCGGCCGACCACTCCGGCGTGGGATCGAGTTTGAACCCCAGGTCCGGATGCACGTCGAGCAGACGGTGGACCCGGTCGGCCGTCGGCGGGGCGTCGCCCTCGACCGTGCTGAGGCGCGCGCTCGCGACGAACCGCACGGGGTCGGGCGAGCGACCGAGCCGTTCCCCGAGGGTCGTGTCGGCCTGCCCCAATGCGAGGTCAAGCGCCGCGCTCTCGAAGGCCCACCGGCGGTAGTGGCGGAAGTCCTCGCGGTCGGGCGGCGACGAAAAGAGGTCGAGGTCGGAGAGCAGCGACGAGAAGGAATCCAGCGTGTACTCGCCGGACAGCGGGAGGTCGAGGGCGGCCCACCGGTCCGGGTCGTGTTCCGCCGTCTCGTAGGTGACGTCCTCGCCCCACCCGACGGCACCGTCGCCGGACAGCGAGAGGACGGACGTCGCGCGGGTGAACCCGCTGGAGGTGTCCCGTTCCCGTCGGTCGACGTCGAGCGATTCGACCCGCAGCGGCAGGTCCGCGAGGCGGTCGTACATGGGTGGTCGCCCTCGCGGACGGGGGCCGTATAACGGCGTCGACGCGACCCGCAACCGTTTTCCGCGGGCACGCGAAAGCGGCCGGTATGGCCAGATTCGAACGCGCGGAAGAGCGGATCTTCACCAAGCAGATCTGTATGCGGTGCAACGCACGCAACCCACAGCGGGCCGAGAACTGCCGGAAGTGTGGCTACGGCCGCCTCCGACCCAAGGCCCGCGAGTCCCGGAGCGCCTGACTGGACGCGTCGACGCAGGCCGCGCTTCACTCCTCGGGGTACTTCGGCTCCCGCTTTTCGGCCCGCGAGAGGGCCGTCTCTACGACGTCCCGGACGTCGCCGTGGAAGACGTCGCCGTGGCCCGCGTACATGTGTTCGACGCCGTCGGGCATGCGGTCGAGCAGTTCGCGGACGCTCTCGATGAGTCGCTCGCGGCTCATCCCCGGATAGTCCGTCCGGCCGAAACTCCCGTAGTCGAACGCGCCGTCGTTGTGGACCACCACGTCACCCGAAAAGAGGGAGGCGTCGCTCACCAGCGAGACGTGGTCGTCGCCGTGGCCCGGCGTGGAGACGATTTCGCAGTCCTCGTCGCCGACCGTCACGTGGTCCCCGTCGGCGAGGTCGTGGGTCCGGGCCGGGTGGGAGTCGTAGGCGTAGCAGTCGGCGTCGAAGGCGTCGACGACGGTCCCGAGTTGCTCGACGTGGTCGCCGTGCTGGTGGGTCAGGACGACCTTCGAGAGTTCGTCGGTGTACTCGCGGATGACTTCGACGACGCCCGGCATCGACCCGGCGTCGACCATCGTCGGCTCCTCGCCCAGCGCGAGGTAGGCGTTGCAGGTGAACTCCTCGGCGTCCGCAGTGACGTTGACGACCTCCATACGCCCAGGAATGGGCCGACGGGGCTTGAAGATGGTCCCCGCGGTCGGACCGCCCGATATACGTGGCTGGCCCGCCAACGGCGACCGATGAGTTCGAGCGAGCGCATCGCGATCGTCGGCGGGACGTTCACGCCGGTCCACGACGGGCACCGGGCGCTGTTGCACACGGCGTTCCAGACCGCCAGCCACGACGGCGCAGGCCACGTCATCGTCGCCCTCACGTCGACGGAGTTCGCCACGCGGACGCGCCCGGAGGCGGCGCAGGCTGACTCGCTGAGGTCCTTCGAGGAACGCCGCGAGACGCTCGACGCCGAACTGGAGCGTATCGCCGGCGCCTACACCGCCTCCTACGAGATGATCAGACTCGAAGACACGCACGGTCCCGCCGCGACCCGCGAGGACATCGACGCACTCGTCGTCTCGCCCGAGGGGAAAGCCCAGCACCGCGCCCACGAACTCAACGAACGCCGCGTCGCGGCCGGCCGCGAACCCCTGGAGATCCACACTGCCCCCTTCGTCATCGCCGACGACGGGACCCGCATCTCCAGTACCCGCATCCGCAACGGCGAGATCGACGTCCACGGGCAGGTCCTCGACTGAGGGGGAGCACCGCTACTCGATGTCAGTGACACTACGTGGGTGCCACTATCACAGCAAACGGCTATCGACGAGTGCGCTGTACGTCAGGATTCTCGGATGGGCGTTATCAGCCTGCTCACCCGACAGACACGCTTTCCCGGCCAGGAGGAACTGCCCACATGACCGACCGCTGCGATGAATGCGAGCAGCCGATGGGCGAGGAGTACCCGCGTAGTAAGAGCATCCGGCACGACGGCCTCTGTGCTATCTGTGCAATCGCTGAGAGTACGGACGTCGACCTCTTCGGCCAACTGGTGGAGTTCCTCTTTTTTCGACTGTGGCTCACGCAGTCGCTCGTCACATGAGGGGCTCGGACAAACCTCTGCAGTCGGCCGTAACGGGCGCTGACTGCGTCTCTACTAGTCGCAAGCACCTTACTCGGGGAGTCGCTAGCTGTCATCGGGGATGCTCCACTCCCCACTTCACAGTGCAGGGAGTATGAGTTATCCCCAACGAGGGTGCGTGATGACGAGCAGTTACCCCCACTGAGCCCTTTCTGACGAGACCACTGGACCGAGCCACCCTCACTTTCGGACCGCCGATAGTGGTTTAACCTCCCCGCGAGCAATCAATAGCTAATGACAGGTCCTCGGTGGGTCGCGCTCGCCGTGGTCCTCGCCATGGCTGCCACCGTCGCGGGCGTCGCGGGTGCGCCCGCAGGGACGGGAAGCCAGGAGTCTGCCGCCGGGGGGCTGGCGGCGGCGACGGCGGACGGGTTCGAACCCGAGCGCGTCGTCATCGAGGTGGCCCTCGGGGCCGACGGGTCGGCGCGCTGGACCGTCCAGCACCGGGTGGCACTCGGGGGACCCGACGACCGCCAGGGGTTCCAGCGAACGCAGGCCCGCGTCCGGGAGAACCGGTCGGCGGTCCGGGAGCCCTTCGCCCGGCGGGTGCGCGCGATGGCGACCGAGGCCGAGGACGCCACCGGGCGGACGATGGTCGTCGAGAACGTCTCCGTCGAGGCCTACCGGACGGAACTCACCGGCGGCGAGTACGGCGTCGTCGAGTACAGCTTCCGGTGGTACGGCTTCGCGGCGACCGACGGCGAACTCCGTGCCGGCGACGCGCTCGCGGGCTTTTTCCTCGACGCGAACACTACGCTGCTGGTGACCTGGCCCGGCGACGCGACGCTCGCCGAGGTCACGCCCGAACCGGACCGGCGGCGCGAACGGGCCGCCGTCTGGGAGGGGCCCGTCGAGTTCACGCGCAACGAACCCCGCGTCGTCCTCGAATCGTCGTCGCTGTCGTTCGGTCCCGACGACTCCCTGCCCGGCGGGAGCAACGACCTCCTCGTGGTGGTGCTCCTCGCCGGTGTGGTCGTCGGGGTCGCCGTCGCGGGCGTCCTCGCGCGGCGCCGTTCCCGGCCCGGCGGCGAACCCGACGCGGAGAGCCCCACGAGTGCGGCCGGGGCGTCGTCAGCGTCCGAGACAGCCGCCGACACCGGAGACGAGCCGGCGGGACCCCCATCGGACCTCCTGAGCAACGAGGAGCAGGTGCTGGCGCTGCTCGACGAGCGGGACGGCCGCATGAAACAGCAGGAAATCGTGGACGAACTGGAGTGGTCGGAGACCAAGACCAGCGAGGTGGTCTCGGACCTGCGCGAGGCCGAGGAGATCGAGGTCTACCGGCTGGGCCGCGAGAACGTCCTCGCGTTGCCCGACACCGGCCTCGGGATCGATACCGGGGGTGAGGAGGAGTGACCGACCGACACGGCCGCGACGGCAAAGCCGGCAGACGTGGAGGGGACGAATCCGGGCGAATCCGGGCGAACTGTCTGGGCCCGTTATGTGGCCGGTCCGTCTACACGTGGGTAGTGACAGCCGAACCGCTCCGCGTCCTCGCGCTCGCGATAGTCGTCCTCGGTGTAGCGGTGACGCCACTCGTCGCGGGTGGGGTGCCAGCCACTGCAGAAGCGACCGCCGACGAGACCGACCCCGCGCCCGGCCCGCACCTGGCCGGCGTCGTCGGCGCCCAGGACAGCGAGGTCCGCGGGACGGTCGCCGCCGACCGGTTCGGGGCGCGGCTGGCGAACGCGAGTTCGGACCGCGAGCGTGCAGCGGTAATCGACGAACGGCTGACGCGGGCCGAAGGACGGCTCGGGACGCTTGAAGAGCGTCTCCGGGAACTGGAGCGGGCCCGGGAAGACGGCTCGCTAGAGGCCGACGCCTACGCGGCGCGGCTGGCTGCGCTGGGCGCCGCTGCAGACGAACTCGCCGCTGCGGCGACGGCCAGCGAGCGGGCCGCCGCCCGGCTCCCCGCCGAGCGACGCGAGGCGCTGAACGCCGCCGAGCGGGCCGCAATCGTCAGGAACGGCGCCAACTCCATCCGCGATCGGGCCAGCGAAGCCACGGCCGCCATCGACGGCAGCGGCGAGGCGGTCCGGGCCGACCCGGTGTCGCTGGCCGACGTCAGGGTCGTCGCCGAACGGGCCATCCGGGTGCCGGACTCGCTGCGGGGTGTTGCCGGCTCCGAACGTGTCAACCTCCACGTCCGGCGGGCGAACGGCACCACAGCCGTTTACGCCGTCGACATCGAGAACGGCCGGGTCGCCTCCGTCGCCGGGGACTCCTTCGAGGACCCCACGCTGGCGGTCTACACCGACTACCGCGTGGTCGGGGAACTCCGGCGTGCCGACGACCCCGCCGCAGTCGTCGAGTCTGCCGCCACGAACGACCGTATCCGGTACGACGGCCAGGGCCTGGGCAACTCGCTGAAGTATGGCCTCGTCAGGATCGCGTCGCTGTTCGCGAGTTGATACAAATTGTACTATTTATACCTTTCGACTGTTTTTCCTGTCACTGGGAAATCTTTCCTGCAACCGGCCTTATTGACAGCCCCCCGATTGTTTCTCATATGGCCCTCCAACTGACCGACGTTGTCACCGATGGGTTTCGACGAACAATATCACCCCGCTCAATGCTGGCCGTAATCCACCATAGCGGTCGACTCA
>CAZUWC010000068.1:0-7803 GCA_964623935.1 uncultured Halobacteriales archaeon | reverse complement strand
CCGCGCGTGGCCGCATCGTCGTCAACGAGTACCTCGAACGGGTCAACGCCTGATCGGATTGCTGTAGCCGTTTTCCTGGACGACCGCACGATGTCATGCGGTCGATCCGGCAATGAACTATACCGGTGGACGTAAGCAATGATATAGGGATGTTCAGAAGCGTTTTCCAGGTCGACCACGCGCTGTACTGCGGTCGATCCTGTAATGACTTCTGAACATCCCTATACATTCCGCCCGGTACACAGAAGGGCCGAGAAGTAGAGATGTCACACTCAAAATTAAAGTGCGGGGACGCCCGTTGAAACCCTGTTATGCCACGATCAGAAACGACCGTCTACCGAGACGGGGATGCAGATCTGTCAGTCCTCACAGACAAGACTGTCGCGATCATCGGTTACGGGAACCAGGGGCGGGCACAGGGGCTGAACCTCCGGGATTCGGGCGTCGAGGACGTCATCGTTGGCAACCGGCAGGACTCGTCCTGGGAACAGGCCGAGGCCGATGGTTTTCCCGTTTACACGATGGCCGAGGCAGCCGACCGGGCGGATGTTGTTTTTTTTCTGACCCCTGACGAGGTCCAGCCCGAGGTTTTCCGGGAGGCTATCCAGCCGAATCTTGAACCCGGTGACGTCCTGAACTTCGCCTCGGGGTACAACATCACCTACGGTTTCATCGAACCCCCGACCGACATCGACGTGGTGATGGTGGCACCCCGGATGATCGGGACGACGGTGCGGGAGCTCTACGAGGCGGGGGACGGCGCGCCGGCGCTGCTGGCGGTCGACCAGGACGCGTCCGGGGAAGCACTGGACGTGGCGCTGGCCCTCGCGAAAGGGATCGGTTGTACACGATCCGGCGTCATCGAGTCGGACTTCGAGTCGGAGACCATCACCGACCTGATGACCGAGCAGGCGCTGTTGCCGGTGATCGTCAACGCCCTCCGGGCGAAGTACCAGGCGGAGGTCGAGGCGGGCATCGCCCCGGAGACGGTGCTGATGGAGCAGTACCTCTCCAGGGAGATGTCCCACATCTGGGAGAAAGCGGCCACACAGGGCCTGGTCGAACAACTCACCCTCCACTCACAGACCAGCCAGTACGGGCAGCTCAGATTCTCGCAGTCCTTCGACGACGACCCGATCCGGGAGTTCATGGACGAACGCCTGCGCGAGATCCGGAACGGGCGGTTCGCGACCGAATGGACCGCCGAACAGCAGGCCGGTTACCCACAGCTCGACCGCCTCTACGACATCTTCCGCGAGGAGGAGCAGTTCCAGATCGAACAGGAGACCATCGACCGGTTCGACCTGCGGGAGGAGTGACCAGTATCAGTTCAACCGTCCCGCGCTGTCGTCGCGCCCGTCGAAGAGGTGGAGGTGGTCGGGGTCGAAGACCAGGTACCCCTCTTCGCCGAACTCGCGGGTGTTTGCCGGGACGACTCCGGTGACTTCCACCCCGTCGTCGGTCTCGCAGCGGACGATGTCCTCGGTCCCGATCTGCTCGGTGACGATGACCGTGACCGGCACGGCCATGGCGCTGTCGTCCGGCTCCTCGGACCAGGTTAGATGGCGAGGCCGGATACAGAGCGTGACCTCCTCGCCAGTCGCGTCGGCCAGCGCCTCCGCGTCGGCCGGCGGCAACTCGAAGCGGAGATCACCCGATTCGAGCACGCCGTCGCCGGCGACGACGCAGTCGAAGCGGTTGATCTGTGGCGAGCCGATGAACATGGCGACAAAGAGGTTGGCCGGCTCGCTGTAGACCGTATCGGGGTTGCCGATCTGTGCGATTTCCCCGTCGTTCATCACGACGAGTCTGTCGCCCATCGTCATGGCCTCCTCCTGGTCGTGGGTGACGTGAATCATCGTGATCCCGCGCTCCTTCTGGATGCGCATCACCTCGGCACGGAGCTGGCGCTTGAGCAACTCGTCGAGGTCGCTGAACGGCTCGTCCATCAGGAACACTTCGGGTTCGCGGACGAGCGCACGAGCGAGGGCGATCCGCTGGCGCTGCCCGCCCGAGAGGTCGCTGATCTGCTTTTCGAGGAACTCGTCGCAGTTGGTCGCCCGGGCGACTGCCTCGACGTTCTCCTCGATCGACCCCTCGACCTGTGCCCCGTCTGCCTGGAGCGGGAACGCGATGTTCTCCGCCGCCGTCATGTGGGGATACAGCGCGAGGTCCTGGAACACCATGCTGATGTCCCGGTCCTGAGGGGTGAGGTCGGTCACGTCGGCGTCGTCGAAGGTGATGGTGCCGCTGGTCGGCGTCTCCAGGCCGGCGATCGACCGGAGCGTGGTGGTCTTGCCACACCCGCTGGGACCGACCAGAACCACGAGCTCGCCGTCCTCGATGTGCAGGGATATCTCATTGGTCGCTACGATCGAGCCGAACTCCTTCGTGAGATTGTCGATAGTGACGTCTGCCATGGGTTACACCTCGGCCATGCCGAGGGTCATGCCCTCGATGATGTGCTGTCTGAACGCGATCAGTATGAGTGTGGGGGGAATGGCGACGACGACCGCCATCGCCATGATCTGGTCCCACAGTATCTGGTTGCTGAGGATCAGTGTCGGAATGATTGTCGGGTACGGGCTGACGTTGTCGCCGGTGATGATCAGCGCGAAGATGAACTCGTTCCAGGCGAACACCCACGACAGCATCGTGGTGGCGATGAGGCCGGGCCTGACCAGCGGGAAGACGACCTTCCGGAACGTCTGGAGTTGCGAGTAGCCGTCGACGTAGGCAGCCTCCTCGTAGGAGACGGGAATCTTGTTGAAGAAGTCCCGCATCAGCCACGTCGCCAGGGGCAGATTGAACGTCAGGTACAGCAGGATCAGCCCGAGGCGGGTGTCCTGGAGGTTGAGCCACCCGAAGATGAAGAACATCGGGAGGACGACCGCGATTGGGGGGAACATCCGCGTCGAGAGCAGCCAGAACGAGACGTTCCCGCCGGGGTCGATCCAGTCGCCGTGCCTGGAGAACGCGTACCCGGCCATCGCCCCCAGCAGCACCGACAGTATCGTCGTTCCCGAGGCGATAATCAGGCTGTCGATGATCGACGAGACCGCCCGCGAGTTCGTCAGCACCCACTGGAAGGCCTCGAGATGTAACTCCTGTGGATACAGCGTCGGGGGGAACGTGTTGATCTGTTTCAGCGGCTTGAGTGCCGTGTTTAGCGTCCAGTACAGCGGGAAGGCCGCGAACACGGCGTAGAGTGCCACGAAGACTTTGCCCGCCTTCGGAGCCACCCCGTCGGTTGCCGCCATCTCAGACCCCCTCCACCGTCTGAACGTACCGCCAGAACAGTAACATCGTGAGGATGGACCCGAGCCCGAGCACCCACGTGAGTGCCGCCGCGCGCCCGATGTTGAAGTCCTGGAACCCGACCAGATAGGTGAAGAAGGTCGGGAGTTCCGTCGCCGACCCCGGTCCGCCGCGTGTCATGACGAACAGTTTGTCGAAGAACTTGTACGCGTCCATGAACCGGAGGATCGCGGCGACCACGATCAGGTTCCGCAACTGGGGGAGCGTGATCCGGCGGAACATCATCCACCGCGAGGCCCCGTCGACGCGGGCGGCCTCGTAGAGGCTATCCGAGAGGCTGGCCCGGCCGCCGTAGACGATCAACAGCGGCAACCCGACCCACTGCCAGGTGTCCGCGATCATGATAGAGGTCAGTCCCAGCCACCGAGAGCCCAGCCAGTTCACCGACGGCAGCCCGAGCATTCCGAGGATGCCGTTGACGACGCCACCGCCCGGCAACAGCAACAGCTGCCACATCCGGCCGGCGACCAGCGGCGCGTACATCATCGGGACGGTAAACAGCGTTATCAGTCCGATCCGGAGTGCCCTGTTCTCGACGTAGTTATAGAGTGCCAGCGCAAGAAAGGTCCCGAGCGAGACCTGCAGGAAAACCCCGAATCCGCCGTAGTAGGCGAAGTTGATCACCGAGTCGATGAACCGCTGGGTCGTGAACAGCCAGGCGTAGTTGCCGACACCGGTGAACTCCGGCGTTTGGTAGGCGAGCGAACCGGGCTTCCAGCGGTTGAAGCTCAGCCACAGCGACCAGAGCATCGGCCCGATGGTGACCAAAAAGACCGTCACGATTGCCGGTCCGACCAGCAGGTAGGGCGCCAGACTCCTGTCTTCCAGCCGGTCCGGAACGACCGGGAACTTCGCGAGCGTGCCTCTGATTGTACTCATATCTGTTCACCTGGGATGCCGTGACGCGACGTGTTGACGACAGATTTCATGTGTGTTCGAGAGCAAGCGACCCGTGACGGGCAAGGGCGGTGTCGGGTCCCCGTGAGGTCAGACGTAGTCCAGGTCCCGCGCCGTCTCGAGGAAGTCCTGGTAGGCCTGCTGTTGGCCCTCGCGGCCGAGTTCCTCGACGGTACTCCGCCACTTCTCGGCGGCGTTGTCCAGGGCTTCCTGTGGGGATTCCTGGCCGGCCAGTGCCCGCTGGATGTGAAGCGAGAGGTCCTGAACGTACTGGTTGGCACCGGGCCAGTTGGGCTGTGGGAAGCCGTTCTCCATGTTGACCTGCCCCGCCTCGATGTGCTGGAGGGCCTGCTCCTTGGCGCTCCGGCCCTCGGGGTACTCCTTGTCGGGTGCGAAGATCGGCGGGTTCGTCGGAAAGCCCTCGCCGGTCCCCCGGAGCGGGTTCTCCCTGGTGTATGCCTCCGCGGCCTCCTCGGTGTAGTGTTGCTGGAGGTTGGGGTCCAGGCCGGTGAACGCGTCGGCGCACGTCTCGACGCTGTAGTCCGGGTGCGAGAGGCGCATCATGGCGTAGAAGGCTGCTTCCTTGCGCTCGTCAGAGATCGACGCCGGCATAGAGTACAGGCGATTGTACAGCATCATCGCGTTACGCCGGATGGAGCCGTCGTCCTGTTCCCAGCCCGGCACCGCGGCGGCGCTCTGGTCCCCGACGACCGGGAAGTCTCCACGCGCGGTGAACTCGGTGAGGTCGATCCACCACACCGACATCACGACGTTGCCCTGCTGCCACTGCTCGATGGTCTCGGCGACGCCCAGCTGGTCGGTGTTCGGCGGGGCGTAGTTCGTCGTCTCGACCATATTCTCCAGCGCGGCGACCGCGTCGTCGGAGTTGATCTGGGGCTCCATGTCCTCGTCGAAGTAGATGACCCCGCGCGAGGCCGCGCGGTCCATCCACCACCCGAAGTTCCACGGCCGCGCCCCGTAGACCTGCGTGCCGTAGACACCGTCCTCGGTGTTCTCGGTGAAGTACTTCGCGACCTGGTTGAACTCCGGCCACGTCTGCGGGACGGTGAGTTCCTCGCCGTACTCGTCCTGGTACTGCTGCTGGTGGGTTTCGTCGTTGAAAAAGGACGGCCGATAGAAGAGGTTGTGGATGTCGCCGTCTATCGGGATGGCGACGGTGTCGCCCTGATATTTCATGTAGAACTCCCGGTAGGGTTCGATCACGGCGTCAAGGTACTCCTCCATCCCCTCGTATTTGGCGAGGTACGGGTCGAGCGGTTCGAACAGCTCGCGTGCCTGGAAGTCCCCTAGGTGCAACGGCAACAGCAACGTGATGTCGAACGGGAAGTCACCACCGCCGACGAACTGGGAATTGAGATCCGAGTAGTAGTTGTCCGGGGGCAACACCTGACCCTCGTTGAACGTGACGCCACACTCCTCGTTGATCGCGGGACCGAACATCGAGTACAGCGGCCCGGCGGCGTTGTCCGTCGACCACCGGAGTTCGATACCCTCGAACGCGTTGTCGTCCCGTGGTACCGGGATTTGCTCCTGGTCGCCGCCATCGCCACCGTCACCGCCGTCACCACCGTCGCCACCGTCGCTACCACCGCCGTCGCCGGACTGGCTCGCCGGACACCCGGCCAGTGCGGGGAGTCCTGCTGCGACGCCGCCTGCTCCGAAGAACTTCATCCACTCCCGCCTGTTCATCCCGTAGGGGTGCTCACCGTCCTTGTACTCCTCGTCCGAGCCTGGTTGTTGTGCGTCAGCCATGGTCACACCTGGCTTCTGTGCAAGCATGGCGACCCCCCTTAAATAATTTTGGTCGTTATAATTCTTCTAAGGGATATCGACGGGTAACGAAATTATTTCGAGTTTGAGTTAGTTTTTTCACAAAAAGGCGAACGCGCGGACCGACGCGCCGCTGGTGCCCTGGTAGTTGATCGGCGGGTACAGGAAGTACGCCCGCCGGGAATCGGCTCCGTCGAGTACCTCCCCGAGGTTGCGGAGTTCCTCGATGGGGAGGATGTCGTTTTCGAGCAGCGGCAGGTGTGACTCGTCGGGCATCGTGTCGGTGGTGGCCGGGCCGTGGGCGTCGGCCTCGCCAGCCCACCCGCCGACGGAGGCGCCGTCGGTTCCGACCGCCTTGGGCTGGAGTGACGCCAGATACTCGGCGGCGTCGGCTGTCAGGTAGGGGAACTCGAAGAGGTACTCGGGTGTCCGGCCGTGATACTGGTCCCAGCCAGTGTGGAGCATCACCACGTCGCCGGCCTCGATGTCGTCCTCGAAGGGTTCGAGTTCCGACACCGTGATGCTGGCCTCGGGTTCTTTCGGCGTCAGGTCGACGACCACGCCCTCGCCCATGAACTTCTCGATGGGGAACTCCTCTAGGGTCTTGCCCTCGGGGATGAAGTGCAGCGGCGAGTCGATGTGCGTCCCGGTGTGGGTGGACATCTCGACCATCTCCATGGTGTACCCGTCCCGGGCGGCCCAGGCGGACTGTTCGAGCGTGACCGACGGCAGCGTCGGCCAGACTGGCATGCTCTCGTCGACTGGGTTGCTCAGGTCGATGACGTCTTCGGGTGGCTGAAACATGGGCTCGGTTTCACCCCATGTCGACAAAAAGATTCTCCCCAGAAAATATAACTGCCGCCGCCCGGAGGGTAGCGCCATGGGCCGACTCGAACCAGATTTCGACGACGAGACGGTCATCGTGACCGGGTCGGCGTCCGGCATCGGTCGCGAGGTAGCGCTCCGCTTTGGCGCCGCCGGGGCGACGGTCATCGTCGCCGATATCGACAGGGAACCGAAAGACGGTGACCTGCCGACACACGAACACATCGAACGGGAGGGTGGCACCGCCGAGTACGTCGAGACGGACGTGACCGACCGCGAGCAACTGCGGACGCTGATCGAGGCCGCTCACGAGTTCGGCGGCGTCGACGTGATGATCAACAACGCGGGACTGATCATTCCCGGCTCCCTGCGGGAGATTACCCCCGAGGAGTTCGACGCCGTCTTCGCGGTCAACGCGAAAGGGGCCTACTTCGGCACGCAGGTCGCGGCCAACGACATGATCGAGCGCGAGGACCCGGGCTGTATCATCAACACCGCCTCGATCAGTTCCAACCACGCGCAGTTCGACCAGGTGCAGTACGACGCCTCGAAGGGGGCGGTACGGATGATCACCCGGGGGTCCGCGCTCGAACTCGCCGAGTACGGCATCCGGGTCAACGCGGTCGCCCCCGGTCAGATCGCCACCGAGTTCGTCGAGGGCTGGAGCGACCTCGCACGGGAGATGGCCGAGGAAGAGGAGTTCGTCAAGCCCGTCCCGCTGGACCGCGCGGGGACGCCCGCCGATGTCGCGCCCGCGTATCTGTTCCTCGCCAGCGAGGAGGCGGGCTACGTGACCGGCGAGTTGCTCTTCGTCGACGGCGGCTGGCAAGTCATCTGAGGCCGACCAGCACTCCTCCCGAAGCCGGTGGCGCTGTGAGGAGCCGCCACTCTCATACTGGCGGGTTGCGTGCGCCCCGGTATGGCACACCTGGCAGTCGACCTCGGCGCGAACGGCGGGAAGGCGTACCTGGG
>CAZUWC010000067.1:0-7821 GCA_964623935.1 uncultured Halobacteriales archaeon | reverse complement strand
ACGGACTCGATTTTGGCTTTATCGTCGTCGGTGAGTTCGGGGAACGTCGCGGCGAGCCTGCACCGGACCGTTCCATCTTCGAGCGTCGCCGAGGAGACGTATCCCCGGGCCGCCTCGAAGGTCGATACGAACTCTGCGGGTTCCTCCTGATTCTCGAAGAGCGTTGCCTCTTCGGGACTGTAGACTCCCCAGACGGTCCCGCCGTGTCCGGCGGCACCCGCGAGCCACTCGAACTCGGAGAACTGCGAGACGGCCCGTTGCTCTGGATCGTTGATTGCCTCGATCGCAGTCTGGATGGGCTCGCGGCTCCTGTTGCCGGTTATCACTTCCTCGCTGCCGATGGCCACGAGGGTCGAACCGTCCTCGGCCGGTTCGTAGAGGTCGTAGCCGTCGATCTCGCCGGCCTCCGTGTACTCGTTCTTGATTCCCTCGGGTTCGGCGAGGACCGCCTCACCCAGCGTGTCTGGGTCGAAATCGCCAGCCGTGACCGTCGCATTGCCCGCGAGGAGGAACTCGTCGGCCGTCCCCAGTCCGGAGTCCGACTCCTCCTCGACCAGACTTCCCAATCCGGCCGGTCCGAGCGAGAAGCCGACGGAGAACGACGTCACAAACAGTCCTACCATTGGCTGCACCAACAGCGGGACGTCATCCTTCTCCGCGTCGGGTTGGTCGTCGCCGCTCCCGAGTTCGTCGAACCGCAGGAGCGACTCGAAATTCACCCGTCCGATCCCGGCTGCTTCCGAGACGTCCGAGGACTCCGGGTCTTCGATGACGGGAACGTACTTCGTGTGCTCCGGGACCGAGTCGACGGACATGTCCAGACTCCCCTCTGGCGTCGGCGTCTCAGTCGCTGTTTCGGCCGGTGTCTCCGTCTCGGCCGGTGTCGGCGTCGCCGTCGATTCCTCGGTCGGTGTCCCGTCGTCACCGCCGCCGTCTCCTCCGATACACCCTGCAACTGTGGCGAGTGCCACCACCCCACCCGAGCGGAGTAGCGCCCGCCGGTCGATGCTGTCTTGCATCCCCAGAAACATGTTATCTGTAGAGGATAATAAATCCACAGGTATCGCTCGGCAGCGGCACGCTCAGCGTCTTCGGCCCGTCGAGCAAAGCCTTTACCGCCGCAGGCGCGTACCCGCGAGCATGGTACTCGACGATCTGGGCACGTCCCTCCGGAGCACGCTCGACAACCTCCGGGGGAAGTCCCGCATCTCCGAGGAGGACGTCGACGAGGTGGTCAGGGAGATCCAGCGCTCGCTGATCCAGGCCGACGTCGACATCTCGCTCGTCCAGGATCTCTCTGAGGGCATCAAGTCCCGCGCCCTGGAGGAGGAACCCCCGGCGGGCACCTCCCCGCGTGACTGGGTGTTGCGCATCGTCTACGAGGAACTGGTCGACCTGCTGGGGGAGTCGACGGAACTCCCGCTCGAACGACAGACCGTCCTGCTCGCGGGCCTGTACGGGTCGGGCAAGACCACCACCGCCGCGAAGGTCGCGTGGTGGTTCTCGAAGAAGGGGCTGCGGCCGGCGATCATCCAGACCGACACCGACCGGCCGGGGGCCTACGACCAGGCCAAACAGATGGCCGAGAACGCCGAGGTCGACTTCTACGGCGACCCCGACGCCGAGGATCCCGTCCAGATCGCCCGCGACGGGCTGGCGGCGACCGACGACGCGGACGTCCGCATCGTGGACACGGCGGGCCGGGACGCGCTGAACGCGGAGCTTGTCGACCAGATCGAGGACATCGAGGCCGCCGCCGATCCGGACCGGAACCTGCTGGTGCTCGACGCCGCGATGGGGCAAAGCGCCAAAGAGCAGGCCCAGGAGTTCGAGGAGTCCATAGGCATCGACGGCGTCGTCATCACCAAACTCGACGGGACCGCCAAGGGCGGGGGCGCGCTGGCGGCGGTCGACCAGACAGACTCGACGATTGCCTTCCTCGGGACCGGCGAGACGGTCAAGGACATCCAGCGCTTCGAGCCCTCCGGGTTCGTCTCCCGGCTCCTGGGGATGGGCGACCTCGAACAGCTCGCCGAGCGCGTCGAGCGGGCGATGGCCGAGACTGAGGAGGAAGAAGACGACTGGGAACCCGAGGACATCCTGGAGGGATCGTTCACGCTCCGGGACATGCGCAAGCAGATGAACGCGATGAACCGGATGGGGCCCCTCGACCAGGTGATGGACATGATACCGGGGATGGGCGGCGGGCTGATGGACCAGTTGCCCGACGACGCGATGGACGTCACCGAGGAGCGGATGCGGGATTTCGACATCGTGATGGACTCGATGACCGAGGAGGAACTCGAGAACCCCCGCACCATCGGCGCCAGCCGGACCAGGCGCATCGCCCGTGGGTCGGGAAAGCCCGAAGAGCGTGTCCGGGAGCTCCTCGAACAACACAAGATGATGGAACGGACAATCAAGCAGTTCCAGGGCATGGGCGACGCCGACATGGAGCGGATGATGCAACAGATGCAACAGGGCGGCGGCCCCGGAATGGGCGGTGGCCCGGGTGGTCCCGGGATGGGCGGTGGCGGTCCCTTCGGGGACTGATAGTGACTGCTGTAAGTCATTACTGGATCGACCGCAGTACAGCGTGCGGTCGACTTGGAAAACAGCGACAGCAATCCGTATGACGAATTCTGCAGCGGTTCCGTCTAGTGTGCGCCGAGCCGGTTCAAAGCCTTTATCCCCGCCGTTTGCCTCCTGTACGGCAAGACCATGTCCGAGAAACCAGCCTCGATGTACCGGGACATCGACAAGCCCGCCTACACCCGACGGGAGTACATCACGGGCATTCCCGGCTCGAAGATCGCACAGTACAAGATGGGCAACAAGGACGCCGACGCCGAGGACTACCCGGTTCAGATCTCGCTGATCGTCGAGGAGAGCGTCCAGATCCGCCACGGCTCGCTGGAGGCCGCCCGCCTCTCGGCGAACCGCCACCTCATCAAGGAGTTCGGCGAGGGCAACTACAAGATGATCCTCCGGAAGTTCCCCCACCAGGTCCTCCGGGAGAACAAGCAGGCCACCGGCGCTGGCGCCGACCGTGTCTCCGACGGGATGCGCCAGTCCTTCGGGAAAATCGTGGGTACCGCCGCCCGCATGCAGGCCGGCGAAGCGCTGTTCACGGCGTATTGTGAGCCCGAACAGGCCGACGCCGTCAGGGAGGCGTTCCGCCGCGCCTACAACAAGATCACGCCGCCCTGCCGCGTCGACGTCGAGCGCGGGAAGGAACTGCTGATTGCCTAATACGGATTGCTGTAGTTCATTACCGGATCGACCGCAGTACGGCGTGCGGTCGGCCTGGAAAACAGCTACAGCAATCCGTATGACTCTACTCCCAGTTGTATAAGGCGTCCCGGTAGACGTCGGCGACGTCCTCCTTCGTGACGGGTCGTGGATTCGGCCGGAGCAACCGCTCCTGTGTCTCGATTGTCCGCTCGGCGAGCCAGTCCACCTCGTCCTCGGTGATCCCCGCGAGATCGGTGAGGCCGCTGGGCAGGACGTTCAGGTCCCGCTGGAGGCGGACGAACTCCTCGCGGGCCCGGTCGGCCGCCTCGCGGGTGGCGAGTCCGTCGGTGTTCGCGCCGAGCATCTCGGCCACCCGGGCAAAGCGGGGCGGGTCGCTGGCGACGTTGTACCCGAGCGTGCTCGCCGGCGTGAGGACGGCGATGGTCTCGCCGTGGTGGGTGTGGTACCTGTTCCCGACGGGGTAGGCCATGGCGTGACAGAGGTGTGCGCCCGCGGTCAGGCCGGCGATGGCGCCGTACAGCGCCCCCTTCAGCAGGGCCTCGCGTGCTGCGAGGTCCTCGCCGTTGTTGACCGCCGCCCGGACGTTGCCCGCCAGCAGGTCGATGGCCTTCTCGCTGAACAGTTCCGTGAAGTCGGTCCGGCCGGCATACACCGGCCGGTCGGCGGGGTCCTCGGGGCGCAGGAGTTCGTCGTAGGCCTGGGTGGTGTAGCCCTCGATGGCGTGGCCCAGCGCGTCCATGGCGGTGTTGGCGGTCATCCTCGGGGGCAGCGTCGTCGTCAGCGTCGGGTCGAGCACCGCCGCGTCGGCCCGCACGGAGGGGTCCGAGATGCCCTCCTTGATGTTTTGCTCCTCGACCGAGAGGACCGCGACCGCCGAAATTTCCGAGCCCGTGCCGGCGGTCGTCGGGACCAACACCAGCGGCGGCCCCGACTCGGTGAGTCTCTCGCCCTCGCCGGTCGGTTCGGCCACGTAGTCGAGGACGGACCCGCCGTTGGCCAGCACCGCGCGCGTCGTCTTGGCGGTGTCCATGCAGCTTCCGCCGCCGAGACCGACGTAGAAGTCGTACCCGTCCTCGGTTTGCTCGCGGACGAACTCGACGCAGGCGTCGACGCTGGCGATGGATGGCTCGCGCTCCGATTCGTCGTAGACGTCGACCGTGTAGCCGGCGTCCTCGACGTGGTCGGCCACGCGGCGGGCGTGGCCAAGCGAGGCGAGTTGCTCGTCGGTGACCACCAATCCGCGGGCGTCCTCGTCGACGCCGAGTTGCGAGAGCTGGTAGCCCAGTTCCTCGATGGCGCCCCGCCCGACCCGGATGGGCGGCAGGTCCATCGCCCAGACGGACTCCGGGGCGAGTTCGTGTGGCTCGGCCGAGACCGACCGCTCGTAGCTCATCGCCGTCCCCCCGCGCTCGCTGTGGGTCCGAGCGCTCCTGATTGCTGTCGTGCGGGTCGACTGGCCGTGAGTCGGGACGTCTCGTCCATCGTCCCACGTACGCGAGGGCAGGAATATCAATCCTGTGTCGGTGGCCCCATCAGGAACCCGGTCGACGCGTGTCCCCGACGAACGCCCGTTCCGCTGGGCGCGGTCAGCCGGAGCCGCCGATGATCGATTGATTGGTCGGCGTCGGTTCTTCCGGCGGTTCGGGCGGTCCCGGTCCGGTGGCGCCCCCGTCGCTGGGGAAGTCCTCGTCGAGGTCGCCCGAGACGAGGAACGTCAGCAGGTTGCCGATGAACACCTCGTTGTCGGCGTCGTACACCTCCGACTGGTCGAGGAACGACGAATCGGCGACGAACACGAGGTTCTCGTTGCGGACGGCCATCGCGTAGTCGCCCTCGCGGCGCGTGTCGAGGGTCTTCGTGCCGTCGGCGGCCGTGTACAGCATCTCGATGTCGTCGGCGTCCTCGTGTTGTTCGTTGACGACCACGTACCCGCCACGGTCGAAGGTGACCGTCTCGACGCCGTCGGTCAGTTCGTCGTTCGTCTCGGGGGCGGCGTAGACGCTCTTGAAGTTGTTGTCGTTGTTCTCCTGGTTGTAGAGCATCTCCGACCCGACCTGGAACCCGTAGGACTGGGTCAGGTTGTCGGCACCGAAGGAGGCCGCCGAGGGGACGCCGAAGAGTCCGAGCGCGGCCTGGATCTGTGTCGGTTCGCCCAGCACGACGACGCGGCCGCCGGCGTCGGTGTAGTTCTGGAGTGCGTTCCGTTCACTCTTGTCGAACGCGCTCAGTGGCTGGACGACGAGCACGCCGTCGTAGTTCGAGAGCGTCTCGGCGTAGGAGCCCCGGCTATCGTCCGCCCCGAACTCGACGAAGTGGCCCGAGCCGAACGCCGCCTCGACGACCGGCTCGAGTTCCGACTCCGAGACCTGGTTGCTGTGGGACGTGTCGACGAGGATACGCTTCTGGCCGTCGGTTTCGTCGACTTCGATTGTCCCCTCCTCGGGGTCGTCCTCGTGGTTGACGGCGTCGGGCTGGAACTGCCCGGGTGACTGCCCGTCGATAGTCGCGCCGTCCGGTGCTGTGTCCTCACCACTCGTCGACGCGACTACTGCGGCGCCGCCGACCGCCACGACGACGATGACGACGAACACCGCGATCAGCTTCAGCGGGCTAGCCATCGGCGGGCACCTCCACGGTCGCGTTCTCGGAGTTCGCCGGCACGCCCCAGACCGCGTAGTAGCGGACCGGTTCGACGAACTCGACGCGCTCGGTGTTGCTCTGGTCGACGTAGATTATGTTCCCCTCGACCTCCTCGACGTCGTCCTTGGCGAAGGGCAAGGGCAATCGGAACCCTGGCTGTTCGACGTAGGCCACCTCGTACTGGTCGCCCTCGATCTCGTCCGAACGCTCGGCGGCCACCTCGATCGCGGTGTCGATGTCGCCGATCTGGTCGGCGAACCCGTTCTGGACCGCCTCGGTCCCGAGGTAGATGTCACCCTGCGCGACCTCCTGGCGCGAGAGGTCGAGTTCGTCGCCCCGGTGGGTCATCACCGTCCCGACGAAGGCGTTATTCAGCGTCTCCAGGTCGTTCCGGATACCGTCCTTGGAGAGCTGTGCCTTGTCCGGTCCCGACCGCACGAACGTCTCCTGCTGGTCGCCGACGAGGTCGATCAACTCGAGGGGCGCCGCGACGACGACGCCGATACTCCCGACGTTCGAACTGGGTTTGACGACGATTGCGTCCGAGGAGACGATCCCGAAGTACCCGCCCGAGGCGGCCGAACCCTCGACGTAGGCGACGACGGGCATCTCGCTCGCGGTCTTGTTGACCGCCAGGTAGAGTTCCTCGCTCGAGTCGACCGGGCCACCCGGACTGTCGATCCGGAGGACGACTGCCTCGACCGAGTCGTTCGTCCGCGCCTCTCGGAGGTCCTCGGTCACCTGGTTGACGTTCCCGTCGGAGGTCCCCCCACGGAGGGTGAGCACAGTGACGACCGGTTCGTCGTCGTCCGTCTCCTGGAGGGCACTCGATACGGCGGGTGCCACGACGGCGGCAGTGACGACGGCGGCCGCGATGACGACGATGTACATCGCGACCGTCGACGCCGACAGATTCCTGCTATCCAACATGCGCCTCGTCTTTGCGGCTACCCGTTAATAAATCCCGGCTGACCTGGCTTGAATCACACACGGACCATCCGGCGTCCCGGAGCGGCCGGAGGATACATCGGCACCGAGTGCCACGCGCCGGTATGGAGTTCGAACTCCTGGGGTGGCCCCCCGAGGGGCCGACGCTCCGTCTCGACCACCGGGAGTTCGCCTACGCCGGGAAGTTCGTCATGTCCGCGACCGGGAAAGCCGTCGCACGCGAGGACTCGGAAGAGAGCGAGGACGGGGAGGGTATCGTCGCCGCGACGGCCTTCGACGAGGACCGCACCGACCCGGACCGCCTCCGGGTCCGGTACGTCACGGTCCGTGGCGACCGGCGCGGTGCCGGGATCGGTCCCCGGCTGTTGCGGTTCACGGCCGAACGAGGCCGCGAGCGCGGCTACGCCGACGTCCGGATTGCCGCGAACAACCCCTTCGCCTACGAGGCCTGCTGGCGTGCGGGGTTCGAATTCACCGGCGAGGAGACCGGCCTGGCGGAACTCGTCCTCGCGTACCGTCCCGACCGCGGGGGGGAACCCTACCAGGAGGGGTTCGATCGCTACCGGGTGCGGGACCTCTCGGAAGTCGAGGAGTCGTTTCTGGACGACTACCGCGGCCGGGAGCCGCCGGACGTCGTTTCCGATCCTGACGGGTGAGGAGCGTCCATACGGAAAAAGAAGACAGACCGGCGGGCTACTCTCCGCTGGTTCCGGCGTCGGCCGCCGCCTCGTCGCCGGACTCGCTCGCGGCGGGCTGTTCGCCTTCGAGCAGTCGCTCGGCTCTCTCGCGGTCCTCGGGGTAGCCGACGTCGACGCGCCAGCCGTCCATGCGGATCGCGTCGATGGTCCGGCCCGAGTGGAGCAGGAGGTCGACGGCGTCGCTGATCTCGTACTCGCCGCGGTCGGAGGGCTGGACGAGGTGGCAGGCGTGGAAGATGGCGGGCGTGAACGTGTAGAAGCCGGTCATCACCAGGTTCGA
>CAZUWC010000066.1:3367-7854 GCA_964623935.1 uncultured Halobacteriales archaeon | reverse complement strand
GACGACCGTGGCCTCGACGATCTCGCCGTCGACCTCCTCGGCGATGGCGTCGGCCGCTGTGTCGATGGTCGATCCGACCGCGTCGACGTCGTCGAGTTCGACCTCCATCGAGTGGGTCCCCCGGTAGAACCGGAACCGCTCGCGGGCCTCGGGGGAGTCCGGGTCGACGTCGGCCTCGCGCAGTCGACGGTGGTCGATATCCTCGTGGATGCTGAACCGGGTCGTCGTGACGTCGTCCTCCGAGAGTCCCGAATCCAGCAGGGCCGACCGGACCGCGTCGGCCCGACCCGCCAGGTCGTCCCGGACCGCGCCCGCCGTGTCCGCGCGCGCCTGAATCTCGAACTCCAGGAGGACGCGGTCGGGGTCGCCCCTGACCTCGCCGGTGCCGCTGACCGTGACGACGCGCCGGTCGCCGACCCGCTCCGGAGTTGGCGTCTCTGTGGGCGTTGCCGTCGACTCGGGCGTCTCTGCCTGGTCGTTACTGCCGGTACCGCCGCCGAGACACCCGGCGAGGCCGGTACTCAGGGCGGTTCCTGTCGCAACGAGCAGCTGTCTGCGTCGCATGGCCGACCGTTCGAGTGGCGATACAATTAACAAAGTGATAGGTCAAACGCCGGGTTTAGTCACACCAGCAGCGTGTTCAGCGCGTCCGGGACGACCAGCACGTCGCTGCCCGGTTCGACGGCCTCGGCGACCGAGTCGGCGGCGTGCATGAGACACTCCTCGACCACCGCGGGGTGGTGGCTGTCGGTCACCCAGACCTCGTGGTCCAGCAGCGCGCGGGCGACGACGAAGGCCCGCTGTGCGCCGGGTTCGTAGCCCTCGCGCATCGCGTCGTACAACTGACGGGCGCTCGCGGCCCCGGAGAGCCACTCGTGGAAGCGTTGCTCGCCAGTCCCCTCGCCGGCGCCCTCCGGGAGTTCGGCCGGGATGATCACCCGCCCGCCGGCACGGAGGGGATTGTGCGCGCCCAGGATGACGTAGGTCGCGGCCCGGGTCGTCTGGTAGAGGTTGGCGTCCTTGGGCGCGCCGACGCCCGCGATGACGGCGTCGTAGCCCCCCTCGACGTCGACGGAGAGTGCCTCGCGTGCGGTGCCGGCGAGGTCGGCCACGACCGCCCGCGGGTCGCCCGCGCTGGCGTCCATGATACCCGCTGGCCCGTGAGTGACGTTCAGACAGAAGTCCATGCCGACGAGGTCGCCGGCCTCGTCGAGGAACGCACGGAAGGGGTTGTCATCGATCCGTCCGAGGCGGACACCCTCGCGGGCCAGCATCTCTGGGCCGTGCGTGTAGCGGATCTGTGACTCGCCACCCGCGCCGATGACGACGGTCTTCGCGCCGCCCGAGAACCCGGCGTACTGGTGGGGTTCGACCATCCCCGTCGAGAGCACCGTATCCGCGGCCGCGACCGCCTCCGAGAGTTCGATCGGACAGCCCTCCACGGCACCCACCTCGACGGTCGCGTCGGGGTCGTGGTTCACGGCGAGGTCGGCGTGCTCGCCCAGGGCCTCGCGGATCTCGGTCTCGGACATCGGCCGGTGCAGTCCCAGTCCCATCACGACCGTCACCTGCTCGCGGTCCAGGCCCGCCGCCGCGAGATCCGAGACGAGAACGTCGAGCAGGACGTCGTCCGGTGTGGCGCGCGTGACGTCGGTGACGACGATGGCGACGCTGTCGTCGGGCTCGACCCGGTCGGCGAGGGGCGGTCCGTGCGGCGCCGTGACGGCCTGCCGTGCGGCCTGGCGAACGTCGACGGGCTCGCCGCCGGCCGGTTCACGGACAGTGACCTCGCAGTCGGGTACCTCGACGGGAATCCGTCCATCCCCGAGGGGTAGGTCCATACGTGCCCCACCGTCCGGAGAACAAAAAGTCCCCCGCGACGGCACGGCCGCCCGACCGCTCCCGACTCTGGCGCGGAACGATCCCGGCGGCTACCCGTTCGAGGGCTGGCTGCGCACGGAGAGGACGACGCTCCGGGCGTCGTCGCGGACGGCACGGCTGGTCGAGCCGAACACGAACTGGCGGAGCCGTCCCGACGTCGGCGCGCCGACGACCGTCAGCCCGTAGTAGGCCGACTGCTCGACGATTGCCTCGGCGACGTCCTCGGCCTCCAGGACCCACGTCGTGGTCGACTCCGGGCGGTCGATCCGCCGGGCAGCCTCCTCGACGCGGTCCTCGGCGTGCTGGCGCCGGCGGTCGGTCGCGTTCTCGCCGACGACGTGGAGGATGTCGATCCAGGCCCCACAGTCCGCGGCCACGCGCGTCGCGACGTCCGTCGCCAGCGTCGAGTGGGGGCCGTCCGCGACCGCCAGCAGGATCGACGGCACCTCCTCGTAGCCCTGTCGCCCGTTGACGGTGATGATGTCACAGTCCGCCCGGACGGCCAGTTGGTCGGTGAGCCCGCGACGGAACCGCCCGGCAACCGACCCGCTGGGCACCACCAGCGAGTCGACGTCGGCCGCCCGCACACACTCCAGGACCCCGCTGACGAGTTCGCGCGCATAGCCCAGCGGGCCCTCGGCCGGCCGCGGTGAGACGTGGTCGGTCGCCCACTCGACGAGCGCGCGCTCGTCCTCTGGGGTCAGCTCCTCCGGTCCGGGGACGGTCCGGTGGGTGCCGGTGTAGGGACTGAACACGTGCAGTGAGACGCCGGCGGTCCGCGCCAGCGACGCCGCCACGCGCAACTGGTCGGTCACCGCCGGCATGTCGGGCGCGAGCAGCGGCACCAGGACCTGGTCCCCACCGAGGCGTCCCGCGATTTGTCCCTCCCCGGAGACGGTGTCGGCTCCCGAGACGAGCGTGCCCAGCGTCGCGAGTGTCATGGTCACCGTACGGGCCCCTTCCCTCAAAAATCCGGGGTTGCTTCGCAGGCCGATAGGAAGCGGTCACCGCGCCCGGTAGATAGTAAAGCCGCGCTCGCCGCTCTCGCCGGGTTCCAGCGGGACCGACAGCAGGTCGAACGTCCGGGTTCCCTCGGCTGCCTCCCGTTCGACCTCGATGTCGACGATGTCGCCCGCGCGGACGCGCTCGTTTATCTGCTGTCCCTCCTCGACGCGGTCCTCGGGGACGATGAGGTCGTCGAGCGAGCGGCCCACGGCCTCCCTGTCGGTGACGCCGAAGACATCGGCGAAGGCCTGATTGATCTCGCGTGCGACGGGCTCCCCGCGCTCGAACTCGTAGTAGGCGACGGGGTCTGCCGTGTTCTCGAACAGGGCCCTGGCGCGGTTGCGCTCGCGTTCCAGCGCCTGCTCGCGCTCGACGCGGTCGCTGATGTCCCGGACCACGCAGACGTAGCCGCCGCCGTCGAGTTGCGTCACCGACAGCGACTGGGGGAAGGTCGTCTCGTCGGCGCGCAGCCCGCGGGTCCGGCCCCGCCAGGCGCCCAACTCGTCGACTGCGGGGAACACCGTCTCCCGGACGCGCCGGGCCTCCTCGGCGGGGTAGAACCGATCGATGTCCGACCCGAGAAAGCCCGTCAGGTCGTCGCCGTACAGGATTGCGAAGACCCTGTTCGCGTAGACCAGACACCCGTCCGAATCGAGGATAGCGATGCCCTCGCTGGCGGCCTCGAGGGCCCCGTGGACCAGTTCGTGCTCGCGGGCCTGCCGGTAGCGCTCGACCGCGTGCTCGATCCGGTTTGCCAGCAGTTCGTACTGCTCGGTGCCCGATTCCTTCTGGAGGTAGTCCGTGACGCCGGCGGAGATCGCCTCGCTTGCGATCTCCTCGCTGCCCTTCCCGGTGAAGAGGATAAAGGGGAGGTCGGGCGCACGCCCGCGGACCGCCTCCAGCAACCCGAGTCCGTCGAGGTCGGGCATCTCGTAGTCGCTGACCACGCAGTCGACCTCCCGTGTCGCCAGGACCTCCAGCGCGTCGTAGGGGTCGGTCTCGATGACGACGGTCAGACGGTCGGCGACACTCTCCAGGCGGTCGGCCGCCACCTCCGCCATCCCCCGCTCGTCGTCGACGTGGAGGACCCGAATGTCCTCCTGTCCCCAGAACGCCGCGCTGTCGAAGCTGGGTTGCACTCGTCGAGAATTTGTTTCTTGCCGATAATAATAAATGTGCATGGTGTACAATGGGTGACATCCGTCACCGCCGGTCGACGCCGGTGATTTCGAACCGGGCACCACCGTCGGCGCTCTCGGTGACGGCGACCTCCCATCCGTGGGCGGTAGCGATCTCCTCGACGATGGACAGCCCCAGTCCGGTGCCCCTGCCAGCCGTCGAGTAGCCGCCACGGAACACCTTCTCGCGCTCCGAGGGTGGGATGCCGGCCCCGTCGTCGGCGACGTAGAAACCGCTCTCGATGATCCCGACGGTTACCTCCGTGAGGGTGTCGCCGTCCTGACGAGCCTGCGAGTCAGGGCTCGTGGAACCGTGTTCCACGGCGTCCTCGGGAGCGTGCGACCGAGGGCTCGTGGAGCCATGCTCCACGGCGTTCCGGAAGAGGTTCTCGAACAGTTGCCTGAGGCGGCCCTCGTCTGCCG
>CAZUWC010000066.1:0-3267 GCA_964623935.1 uncultured Halobacteriales archaeon | reverse complement strand
ACGGCGTTCCGGAAGAGGTTCTCGAACAGTTGCCTGAGGCGGCCCTCGTCTGCCGTGAGGGTCACCTCGCTCTCGACCGCGAGGTCGGCGTCGTCGGTTTCGACGGTTTCCCAGGCGTCGGCAGCCACCCCGGCGAGCGCGACGGGTTCGGGGTCGCCGATGCGGTCGCCCTGCCGGGCCAGCGTCAGGAGGTCCTCGACGAGTTCGTCCATCCGGTCGACGGCCCGGCGACACCGCGCCACGTGGTCGTCGTCGTCCGCGAGCAGGTGCAACGAGGCATCGAGGGTGTTCAGCGGGTTCCGGAGGTCGTGGCTGACCACGGAGACGAACTCGTCCAGGCGGTCCCGTTCGCGTTCGAGTGCCCGCTCGCGCTCGACGCGGTCGCTGACGTCCCGGATCACGCCCACCCGGAGCCACTCGCCGTCCGGGAGGTCCACGACCGTGAAGCGGTTCTCGACGCGGATCGCCTCGCCGTCGGCCGTTCGCGACTCGTACTCGACGGCGGCAACGTCGCGCTCGCCCCGTTGGATTTCCTCGGTGAGTTCGACGATCCGGTCGACGGTCCCCTCGTCGGCCCACCTGTCGGTGTGCATCCCGAGCAGTTCCTCGGGGTCGAGGCCCTTCATCTCGGCGTAGCGCTCGTTGACGTACTCGATACAGCGGTCCTCGTCGACGGCGTAGACCGCGTCGCCCAGCGCCTCGATGATGGCCTCGAACCGGCGCAGTTCCCGTTCGCGGCGCTTTTGCTCGGTGATGTCGACGGCCACGCCGATGACCGCGTCGACAGCGCCGTCCTCGAAGACGGGCTGGAGGGTGGTGTCGAAGACGGCGCCCCGGACGTCGTGGGTGGCCGAGACGCGCTCGCCGGTGAGCGCACGCTCGACGTCAGCGACGATGTCGTCGTGGTCGCCGTACCGGTCGAAGATCGACTCGCCGACGGCCTCGCCGGGTTCGAGGCCGAGTTTCTCGAGCCCTTGCCCGTCCGAGAGGGTGAACACGCCGTCGCTGTCGAGCGCGAACACGACCAGGGGAACGTTCGAGACGACCGTATCGAGGCGTTCGTTCTGGCGCCTGAGTGTCCGCTCGCGCTCGACGCGGTCGCTGACGTCGCGAAACAGCGACAGCGAGGCCGCCTCGCCGTTCTGCTCGATCCGCGAGACCGAGAGTTCGACGTGCCGGCGCTCGCCGTCCCTTGTCTCGAGTTCGACCTCGTAGCGGTCGGGCGAGTCCTCCTCGCGCATCCGGGCGTCGTGGGTCGAGGCCACGAGGTCCTCGTACTCGGGGGCGACCACCGTCTCCGTGGGTTTGCCGACGAGTTCCTCGGCCGGATAGCCGGTCAGTTCGACGAACCGGTCGTCGACGAACGTCATCGTGCCGTCCTGGACGATGCGTATCGCGTCCCGACTCTCCTCGACGACCGTCCGGTAGAACGCCCTGGTCTCCTCGAGTTCCCGCCTGCGCTCGACGCGCTCCGTGACGTCGACGTACAGCGCGAGTACGCCCGCGACCTCCCCCGAGGCGTCGGTCCGGGGCACCCCGCGGATGAGGACGTCAAGCGTCTCGCCGTCCGTCGTGTGCAGGGTCCGCTGCTCGGTCCCGAACTCGCCGGCCAGCGCCCGCTCGTACCCGTCGCCCTCGATGGCCGCCTCGTACGATTCCTCGGTGAAGAACGCCTCGATGGACTCGCCCCGGATCTCCACCGGGTCGTAGCCGAGCTTTTCGGCGAACCGCCGGTTGCAGTCCTCGACAACCGGAACGCCGCCCTCGTCGCGGAAGGTGGCGAACATCACGGGCGCCTCCTCGAAGAGGTGCCTGTACTCCTGGCGCTGGCGCTCGATCCGGCGCCGCGACCGGTACTGCTCGACGGCGTTCTCGATCCGGTTGGCCAGCAGTTCGAACTGCTCGGTGCCCCCGCGTTTCTGCAGGTAGTTGGTGGCGTCGCGGGCGATGGCGTCGCTGGCGACGGCCTCGCTGCCCTCGCCGGTGAAGAGGATAAAGGGGAGGTCGGGTGCGCGCTCGCGGACGGCCTCGAGGAACTCCAGGCCGTCGAGTCCGGGCATCTGGTAGTCGCTGACCACGCAGTCGATGCCGTCGTCCCCGGCCAGCCGGTCGAGCGCGTCGGCCGCGCTCGCTTCGGTCACGACCTCGAACCCCTCGCCCTCCCGCTCGAGCCAGTCCGTCGTCAGCTCCCGGAACCCCCGGTCGTCGTCGACGTGCAACACCCGAATCTCACGCATCGTGCTTGTACACGCCCTTCCATGTCAATAAGCTTGACCTCCTCCCACAGCCTCGGCGGTACCCATCAGTTTGGGGTAGGTACTTTCCGGCGTGCGGGCCCAAGTGTCGGTATGGACGACGATGACGCGACCGACGACCCGGCGCGGGCGATGTACCGCCACCGGACCGACGCGGTGACCGACGACCGCGGCGACGGCCCCGCCCTCGTGTGTCTGCACGGGTCGCTGATGGACCGGACGATGTTCGCCCCCCAGGCGGCGGCACTGGCCGACGACTACCGCGTCGTCACGTACGACCTGCGCGCACGGACCGACCGCTGGCAGGGCCCCTACGACCTCGACGATCTGGTCGGGGACTGCCGGACAGTGCTGGACGCCCTCGGTATCGACTCGGCCGTGCTGGCGGGCATGTCGATGGGTGGGTTCGTCGCCGTCCGGTTCGCGCTCGCCCACCCCGACCGCATCGACGGGCTGGTCCTCGTCGACTCGATGGCCGAGGCCTACACAGAGGAGGAACGCGCCGAGTACGGCGACCTGGCAGACGCCGTCCGGGGCGCCGGCCGGATGCCCCGCGAGATGGCCGAACTCTCGGCGGACCTGATGTTCTCCGAGCGCGCCCACGAGGAGCAACCCGACCTGGTCCAGCGGTGGACCGACCGCTGGCACACCTACCCCGGCGACGCCGTCGCCGCCGAAATCGAATCCTGGCGGACCGAACCGGGCGTGCTCGAGGAACTCCGGGACCTCGACGTGCCCGCGCTGGCGATCCACGGCGAAGAAGACCAGTCCATCCCGCCCGAGCGCGCCCGCCGCACCATCGAGGCACTGGATGGCCGCTTGGAGATGATCACGGGCGCTGGCCACCCCTCGAACCTGGAGCGTCCCGAACCGGTCAACGAAGCTCTCCGTGGGTTCCTTGAGGAGGTCTACGGGGGCTGAGTGGTGCCTCAACCGTGGACTTGTGAGTTTCAGGGCATCACTTCATCTATCTCAGATTGGATAGTTCTTGATCGCCGTGCAACATGCAGAG
>CAZUWC010000065.1:0-7863 GCA_964623935.1 uncultured Halobacteriales archaeon | reverse complement strand
TCGACGCTGTGCAACGCCTCACACTCCGCGTCGCTGAGTTCTGCGCTTGGCACTGCCCCATCGCCCGTGACCGTCTCGTCCGAACCGTTCCCGTGCTGTGCCATGTCACCATGTACCACGTCACGGGTGAAAGGCCTACCGACGAGTGGACGGGTCGTTCACCCGGAGAGCGCGCTCTCCAGCGCACTCGCGACGTCGCGGGCCTTCTCGGCCAGCTCCTCGGGGACGTCCCCCGTCTCGACGGCGGCGTCGAGTTCGTCGTCGTCGACCCGGCGGACCGGGCCGTCGGGTGTCCGGACCACGTCGACGTGGAGGTCGACGTACCGCACCTCGCGGGGGAAGGCCTCGACGGGCGTGCAGACGTTGACGTAGGTGCCCCGCTTGTCCCCGTCGGCGCTCCGGTAGACTGTCGGGTACCACCACCGCCCCTCCTCGAACTTCGTGATGGCCTCGTCGCCCGCCTCGCGCTCGACGCCGAGGCCGTCGTAGGTGCCGCTCGTCCCCATCGTCCGGCGGACGGTCACCGACCCGTCCGACTCGCGGGCGGTCACCTCGGCGTCGCCGAGCGAGAGACACCGGCCGTCGGGTTTGCCGTGGGCGATCTCGACCGACTCGCCCTCGCGGGGGCCGAACTGCCGGGTCGTCGCCTCGAAGGGGAAGTCGGCGTCGCCGTCCCACTCGCCCGCCCCCTCACAGACCGACTCGACGAAGTCGACCGCGGCGCTGGCAGACCCGCTCCCGGCCTTGATGCGGTGGTGGCCGGCCATGGTGGCGAGGACGTCCCGGCGGCGTTCGTCCAGCGCGAACCGCGACTCGCGGCCGAACCACACCCAGCGCGTCGCGTCGCCGTCGTAGTACCGGTGGGGCGCGACCTCCTCGGGCGCCGGCGCGTCCCCGAAGGCCGAATCGAGGTCGCGTGCGCGCCCGGCGGCCCGCGAGAGCGCGCCCTCGAGCGCGTCCAGGCCGGCCTCGTCGCTGTCGGGCCCCCAGTCGGGCGCCCACCCCTCGGGGGGGTCGGTCGGGACCAGGTCTGCCAGTTCCGGGCCCGCCGCTCGGGCCGTCCCGCCCCGGACCAGTCCCACCAGCGTCCCCTGGACCCGCAGCGTCGTATCGAGCACCGGCCGGCCGTTCGTCCAGGGTGGGCTGGCTTCCTTCACCTGGACGCGCAGGCGGTCGCCCTCCTCGACGCGGCGGGCGGTCTTCGAGTAGGGGAGAAACCCCTCGCCGTCACCGACGTCGACGACGGCGCCGCTCCCCAGCGTCTCGGTGATTTCGCCGGCGTAGACGGCCCCGCGGGACAGCGCGGCCGGCCAGGAGAGCGTGTCCCGTCCCACTTCGCGGAGTCGCTCGGTGACCGCCGCGACGCGGTCGGGGTCACCGAGGACGCCCACGCCCTGGCGGTCGTCGGTCGTCTCCACCGCGGCGTCGGCCGGCGCCACCGGGAACTCGGCGTCGAAGCGCTCGCGGATGGGCGGGGACGCCTGGACGACGTCGTCGAGAAGCGCCGTCAGTGCCGTCGCGTAGATGCCCCGCACGCGGACGCCACCCTGTTCCTGGTCGGTCATCGACGGTCACCAGTCCCCCGGTCCCGCAGGTCGGCTCATAGTGATCGTTGTAAGCCGTCTCCGGATCGACCGCACGACGTAGCGCTGTCGACACGGGAAATCGGCACAGCGATCACTATCACGCGACGATGTTCAGGATGAGGATGAACACGCCGATGAGGGTGCTGAACGCGACGACTGTCTTGGGGTCGAAGCGGATCGCGTTGCTGTCCTCGGCGTCGAAGTACCGGACCAGGCCGGCACTCGACATCAGGCCCGAGCCGTCGTTACTGCTCATATCTTCGGGTGGTCGGCCACCGGGTGTAAGTTTTCCGGTCGTGTGGCCAGTCCCGGAGAGTGGAAAACCCTTATGCGGACTGCGGAAGTAACTACGCGAGAACCCATGACCGTCACGCTGAAAGACTTCTACGCCGACTGGTGTGGCCCCTGCAAGACGCAAGACCCCATCCTCGAGGAAGTCTCCGAGGAGTACCCCGACGTGGAGTTCGAGAAGGTCAACGTCGACGAACAGCAGGACGTCGCCAACGAGTACCAGGTCCGCTCGCTCCCGACGCTCATCGTCGAGAACGACGACGGCGTCGTCGAGCGGTTCGTCGGCGTCACGCAGGCCGACGACATCGAAACGGCACTGGCTGACGCCGGCGCGTAGCGGTCCGTTCTCCCGCCACTCCTCACCGCCTAGCCGCTGGCCTGGCCGGGGTCACCGGCGTCGGCTTCGGCACCCGCGATGGCGTCCTCGAGACCGTCGGCGACGGCCTCGTCGACGCGGTTCTCGTCGCGGAGTTCGCGGTCGTTGCCCCCGGTGTCCTGCTCGTCGGTGATTTCCTCGTCGCCGGTCACGGAGACGAACAGGTCGGCCAGGTCGTCGGTGCTGGAGGACTGTGATTTGCTCATACCAACCCTCGGGGCTCTACCGGTATAGGTGTCACACCCAATGTGTTTGGTGGTCACAAAACCGCCCCGGCGGCCTCCCGTCCAGGGCCGCGAAACCACCAGATTGCGTGCGTTCGAGGCGGGACGTGGACCGGGAGTCACCGGGCAGTCAGAGGACGTCGCGCTGGCAGGACCCACAGAGGGTCTCCTCCTTGACGTCGACCTCGCGGACGGTCGGCGAGAAGTTCATCACACAGCGCTTGTTCTCGCAGTGTTCGAGCCCGAGCGTGTGGCCGACCTCGTGGATGACCTCCTTGCGGACGCGGTCGGAGAAGATTTCGTCGGCCGAGCGGTTCGAGAAGCCGCCATCGGAGGAGGTCCGCAGGCGGTACGTGGAGATGACCGACCCGTTGCCCCCCAGGTACGCGAGCCCGAAGACGTAGTTGCGGCGGTGGTAGAAGAGGTCCTTGGGCGTGATGGCGATGTTCTTCTCCCCCGTTCCGGTGCGTTTCGCGAGGTCGATGAACTCCTCGGCCCGGTACTGGTCCCGGCTCGAGTCGTAGGACCCGGCGGGGACCGGGCGGGCGTCGTGGACGGTCACCTCGGACTCGTAGACCGACCGCAACGCGTTGGAGGCCTCCCGCTTGACGACGGCGTCGACCTCGCCGACCGGCACGATGTCGACGTGCATGCAAACCACTATGCGGTGGCGACCCATAAAAATCTCGCGTGGGAGGCGACACCACACGGGCGCTCGTCGAGCGTCTCGCACGGTTCGACCACGTGGTCGAAATCGGGGTCGGCCACCGCCCGGCGGTCGCCGCGGCGCTCGTAGCGGAGGGGGTACGCGTGACCGCCACCGATATCCGCGAGCACCCGGTCCCAGCGGGGGTCCGGTTCGTCCGCGACGACGTCACCGACCCCGACCGGGCGGTGTACGCGGACGCGGACGCACTCTTCGCGCGGAACCTCCCGCCGGAACTCCACCGGCCGGTTCGGGATCTCGCCCGCGAGGTGGGCGCGGGGTTCCTGTTTACCACACTGGGTGCCGAACCGCCGGCAGTCCCGGCCGACCCCGAGACGGCCTCCGGAACGACGCTCTACACCGCGAAGTCGCAACCGCCTTGAACCGCGAGTGCTAGCTTTCCGATGATGAACGTCGACGCGGTCGTACTCGACGTCGACGGCGTGCTCGTGGACGTGGCCGACTCCTACCGGCGCGCTGTCCTCGAGTCGGTCGACCACGTCTACGGGGACACCATCGCGAAGGCCGACATCCAGGAGTTCAAGGATGCCGGCGGGTTCAACAACGACTGGGACGTCACCGCCGCCGCCGCGCTGTTCGTCCTGGCTGGCCGCGAGGGCATGGCCTACTCGGTCGACCAGTTCACCGACGCGGTCGCGGGGATGGGCGGCGGTCTCTCGGCCGCACGGACGGTCGTCGGCGAGGAACTCACGCCGGCCTGCCGCGAGCGCGTTCTCGCGCGGTGGGACCGCGACCGCCTCCAGGACGTCTTCCAGCAACTGTATCTCGGCAGTGATCTCTACCGCGACCTCGAGGATGGCGAACCCGACCTCGACACGACGGGGTACATCCACGACGAACCCGTTCTCGTCGACAGGGAGACGGTCGCGGACCTCACCCGGCGGTTCGACGTCGGGGTGTTGACCGGCCGGCCGGGCGCCGAGGCCGACATCGCGCTCGACCGGGCCGGTCTGGACGTTCCCGCCGAGAACCGGTTCACGATGGAGGACTGGGCGGGCGACAAACCCGACCCTGGCGCGCTCGTGACGCTGGCCAAGCGCTTCGAATCCGACAGCGTGGCCTTCGCTGGCGACACGCTCGACGACGTCCGGACGGCGGTCAACGCCAGCGAGGCCGACGAGCGCATCTACCACGGGGTCGGCGTGCTCACCGGCGGCCTCTCGGGCGAGGCAGGTCGCCGGAAGTTCGAGTCCGTCGGCGCCGCTGCCGTCGTCGAGACTGTCAACGACCTGCCAGACCTCCTCGCGTAGAACCGTCGTCACTCTGGTGAGGGCGACGCCCGGAGCCACCCCTGCAGCGCGACCGGCAACGCGACGATACTTGCGACGAGCGCCCCGTTCCCGAGCACGGCGACCCCCGCGCTCCCGGCCGTTGATGCCAGCCAGTAGAGGGCGCCCGCGAGGGGGAGGCCGACGGCGACGAGCGCGACGGCCTCGGTCCGGGCGGGCGCGGGCAGCGTCGCCGTGTCGACCGCCCGGAACGCGATTGCGCCGCCGAGGCTGCCCCCGACGGCGAGCAACGAGTCGGTGTTCCCGCCCGTGACCGCGACCCCGACCAGGGCGGCCGCGGCGGCGACGAGACAGGCGCGGTCCGCCCGGCGGCCGACGCTCCACCAGAGGCCAGCGAGCAGGGCCAGCCCCACGCCGTGACCGGCGAGGACGTCACCGAGGTAGTGGACGCCGACGAAGACCCGGGAGAGCCCGACGAGGGCGACGAGGACGGCCGCCGGGAGGGCCACCCGGCGGTCGCTCAGTTTGCCCCGGACGAGCACCAGTCCGCCGTAGACGACCGTCGACGCGACTGCGTGGCCGCTCGGGAAGCCGTACGAGCCAGGTTCGACCGGCACCGCCCGGACCGGGGCCGGCGGGCGGGGGAGCCCGAACGCGGACTTCAGGACCAGCGTGACCGCGAGCGCGACGAGCGCGTAGGCGATGACGACGCCCGTCGTCTCCCGGTCGTCCACCCAGTACAGCACCGAGAGGAAGACGACGAGGAACGCGACGCCACCCAGCGCCGTCACGAGCGCGAAGGCCTCGGTCGCAGCCGGCGGTGCCGCCTCGCGCATCGCTTCGCTGACGGACTGGAGACGGGACACACCGGGTGGTGCGCCGGTCGACGCAAAACGGTTGCGGGCGCGGGTCGTCGAGGGGTCGGGCATACTGTTTCGACAGTATCGATCAGCGCCTTCGCGACACGCGTTCGCACCACGGCTGCGCCCGTCGTGACCGACCAGAAAGCCCCCGCGGGCTCGGCTCCCGGGACTCGCTGCGCGCTTCCCTCGCTTCGCTCAGTCCAGTGCTTGCCTGGCGAGACGGTCCTGCTCGCGACTCACGGCTCGCTGTGCTCTTGCGGCTCACTCCGTTCGCCGCGCGAGCAGATGGAGTCCTCGCTTCGCTCGGACTCCCGCTCGCCGTTCGTTTTTCGAGGGCTCCGCTTCGCTCCGCCCTCGCTTTCGCTGCGCGGGCTGCGACTCGCTGGCCTCCGCTCGCTCTGCTCGCGGAGACGTCGTCTCACCGGATCGAGGCGGCCGGGGGCTTTCTGGCTGGTCTCGACAGGTGCGGAATCACATGCAACGATTCCTAGAGCGCGGCCGGGGACTTTCTTGCCGGCGACCTCTATCGATCGCTCAGTTAAGTCAACAGTACTTCGGGAACTAACAACACATTATTCACAGCCACCCCCGAATCGGAGGTATGGACAGGGCCGACCGGGTCGAACTCGTCAGGCGCCACACGGCGGAGGTCGTGACGGAGGACGAACTCGCGGAACTCTTCGCGGACGGCACGCCGTCGGCCTACATCGGCTACGCACCCACCGGCGAGATGCACATCGGCCACTTCACGACGATGCGCAAACTCGCGGACTTCCTGCGGGCCGGCGTCGACGTCACCGTGCTGATCGCGGACCTGCACGCCCACCTCGACGACGAGAAGAGCCCCTTCGAACTGCTGGACGCGCGCTCGACGTACTACCGGGTGGCAATCGAGGGGATGATCGAGGCCGCGGGGGGCGACCCCGACGACGTAACCTTCGTCCGCGGCACCGACTTCGAACTCGACGAGGAGTACGCGCTGGAACTGTACCGGATGCTCGCCGAGACGACCATCGCCCGCGCCCAGCGAGCGGCAAGCGAGGTGGTCCGCGAGAGCGACAGCCCCAACCTCGGCGGCCTGGTCTACCCGCTGATGCAGAGCCTCGACGTGAAGGCCCTGGAGGCCGACATCGCCTACGGCGGCGTCGACCAGCGCGGCATCTACATGCTCAGCCGCGAGATGCTCCCCGACCACGGCTGGTCGGCGCCCGTCTGTGTGTTCGCACCCCTGCTGGCGGGCCTGCAGGGCGGCAAACAGAGCGCCTCCGACCCCTCCTCGGCGGTCTACCTCACCGACGGCCCCGACACTGTCGAGACGAAGATCGACGACGCCTACTGCCCGATGGGCGAGACCGAGAACAACGGCGTCCTCGAGTACGTCGAGTTCCTCCTGTTCCCGATCCTCGAGGAGCGCGAGGAGTCCTTCGTCGTCGAGCGCCCCGAGAAGTACGGCGGCGACCTCGTCTACGAGGACTACGCCGCGGTCGAGTCGGACTTCCTGAGCGAGGAGCTCCACCCCGCGGACCTGAAGTCGGCGGCGAGTACGTACATTTCCCAGGTAATTGCCCCCGTCCGCGAGCGACTGCTCGACCGCCCCGACCTGCTCCGGAAGGCCTACCCCGACACCTACGGGGACGCGTAGCGCCCGATGACAGAACGGGACCCGCCCGACCACCGCTCGCGGGCCCGCGTCCGAGAAGTCTACGACCAGATCGCCGACCACTTCTCGAAGACCCGTGCCAACCCCTGGCCCGAAATCGAAAACTTCCTCGAGGGCGTCCAGTCGGGCGGTCTCGGACTCGACGTCGGCTGTGGCAACGGCCGCCACCTCGACGTGCTCGCTCGCCGGACCGACCGCGCGGTCGGCGTCGACGCCAGCCCGGCGCTACTCGATCGGGCGCGGAAACGCCTCGCCGGATCAGGCCGGGTCGGACTCGTCTGCGCTGACGCGGTCTCGCTGCCGCTCCCGGACGGACTGGTCGACGTGGGGCTGTACGTGGCGACGCTGCACCACCTCCCGGACCGGGAAACGCGGCAGGCGAGCCTCGACGAACTCGCCCGCGTCCTCGGGCCGGACGGGCGGGCGCTCGTCAGCGCCTGGAGCACGACCCACGACCGCTTCGACGCGCCGGGCGACGGGTCGGGGTTCGACACGACCGTCGACTGGACGCTCCCGGACGGGGAGACTGTACCGCGCTTTTATCACATTTACGCGCCCCCCGAGTTCGATGCCGACCTCGCGGCCAGCACTCTCGCCGTCGAGGAGACGTTCGTCTCCAGCGGGAACTGCTTCGCTCGCGTGCGCGGCGACGACCTGGCGCGATGAAACGCGCCGCTAGTCGTTCGATGCAGAGAAGTGCGCTGGCCGGAATTTGAACTCGCCGAGACGGTCCGGGCATGCGGCGCTGCGCGCCGTTCCGGGCTGCGACTCGTCTGCTCAAATCCCGGGTGACGCACTCCGCCGACAGAGGCGTTGCGCGGAGATGAAACTCCGCGCTGGGGCGTTAGTTGGGAGAAGTGCGCTGGCCGGAATTTGAACTCGCCGAGACGGTCCGGGCATGCGGCGC
>CAZUWC010000064.1:0-7915 GCA_964623935.1 uncultured Halobacteriales archaeon | reverse complement strand
TAACTTCCGCGCCGTTATCGCTGCCCGATACAGGGTTCTCATACTGCCGGCTGTAACTACGTGGAGATATTCGACCCGACGGGGGGTCGAAATTGCTCACGTGCTTATAGGCGGCAGTATCAGAGAACGCCGGCACCCAGCCAGGCGCCCAGCACGACGCCGTAGACGAGGTGGAAGACGAGGAACAGCACGACCATCCCCATCTCGGCGTCGATGTCGAGCACGACGTTCATCCAGAAGACTGCCGCGCCGACGAACAGGACGACCCCGTAGGCGACGCCGACGCCGACGCCGGTCGCCAGCGCGACGGTCCCGAACCCGACCGCCGGCAACACGAGCGCCAGCACGACGCCGGCCCCGATGCCATAGAGGAAGTGTAGTACCATCCCCTGCATCATGTACTCCTCGGGAGCGCCGTCCCCGATGTACTGCGACCAGAACAGTGCCGTCGGCGGCGGGGAGTCGTCCCCCAGCGCCATCATGAAAGCCGTCATGACGATTGTTGCGACGATACCACCTGCGAGTCCGCTGGCGAGGGTGACTGCTGCCATGATAGATTACTCCTGGTAACCCTTGGCCAGCAACTGGCATAAATTGCCGGTTAACTCCGGGAAATCCGGTTACCAGCCGGTTACTCGCCGCGTTCAGAGACGAGTTCGACACGGTATCGGTCGCCGAACGGCTCCTCGTAGGGGATGTCGAGGCGGTCGTAGACCGTCGCGGGCACCGAGATGTCCGCGAGGTCGAGTCGTCCCGTCAGGCCGACCAACCCGGTCTTGGGAAGTGCAAGCGTCAGCGTTCGGTCCGGGTCGACCGCTATCCCCGGCACCTCGCCAGTAGTAGCGTCCATACCCGACGGGACGTCGAGTGACACCGCGGCGGTCCCGTCGGTCGCCGCCACCAGGTCACGCGCAGTGCCACGGAGTGGGCCCGTCAGACCGTAGCCGACCACGCTGTCGACGAACAGGTCCGGATCGCCGAGCGTCTCCGGGCCGACACAGACGGGCACGCCCATCTCCTCGAGTATCTCGTGTTGTCGTGCCGGGACACCGTCGAGGTCAGCGGGCGGGCGGTCGAGGGCGACCCGGACTGACACGTCACGGTTGCAGAGGTGTCGCGCCGCAGCCATCCCACCGCCGCCGTTGCCCCCGCTTCCGGCCAGTATCACGACGGTTCCGCCCGCCCGTTCATCCAGGACGGTCCGGGCCAGCGTCCGGCCCGCATTTTCCATCATCTGGAGGAGGTCGACGCCCACGCTGACGGCGACGCGGTCGACATCGCGCATCCCCGCGGCCGTCACCGCCGTGACCGGCTCACCGTCGGCGGTGCGAAACGCTCGTGCTGTCATCGTCGGCGCCTCGTCGCCGGGACAGTTATGTTTTCGTCGGTGTGGTTCCTCCGGAACACCGGTGTCCCGGGAGGTTCCTGTCCCGTTACCCGCGGGTCAGTTACGGTTATTGGCCACCGGGCCGGTCGTTCGACCGTGACCCGTCTGGACCTGCTCGACATCGACGAGATTCCCGAGGAGTACCACTATCTCTTCACCGACGAGTATCTCGGGGACCGCCACATCTTCAGGGTGTGGGCCCACAACCCCGAGGTCCTGGAGGCGACCCTGGAGTACCTGAACACGCTGTACGACCAGCTCACCCCGCGGCTGAAGGAACTGGTCATCCTGCAGGTGGCCCGCTCGCGTGGCGCCCGCTACGAGTGGCACCAGCACGTCGACATCGCCCGCGGGAAGGGCGTCTCGACGGCCGAGATGCGCGCCATCGGCGGCGACGACCTCTCGGTCTTCGACGACGAGGAGTACGTCCTCCTGCAGTACGCCCGCGCCGTGGCCACGGGGAACGTGACCGACCAGATCCACGGGGCACTCTGTGCGGTCTACGACCCCGCGGAGGTGGTCGCTGTCGGCCTCATCGTCGACTTCTACGTCGGCCTGTGTAACTACGTCGCCTCCGTGGAGTTACCCTTCGAGGGCGGGGAGTTCGTGGGGTGGACCCCCGACGACGGGACCGTCTCGGAACTGTTCGGATGAGGCGGGCGGCGGCGGTCGCGCTCGTCGGCTTGCTGTCCTCGCGGTCGAACTGCTCGCGTAACGGGTCGTGTACCGGTCGTACACTGGCGCACACCCCTTAATGGCCCGAGACGAATAGGTTCCAGGTATGACAGTTTCCGAACGCGGCGACGGCTGGACCGTCGAGGTCGACGACGGCGTGATGGTCTGGGAGTTCCTGCCCGGGATGGACCTCTCGGCGTTCCGGGAAGACGCGTACCCCGTCTACGAGGACCTGCTGGACCGGTACAACGTCGTCGGGATGGTGACTGTCGTCGAGATCGAGGATGCCTTCAACGAGGCGGTCTTCGAGGTCTGGGAACAGTCCGCCCAGCGGGCCGAACGGGCGGGTATCGAGCGGTGGGCGGTCGTCGCGGACGGCATCAAAGCGCTCTCGCTCCGGGGGAAGGTCGACACCGGCGACCTGGAGACGCTCACGACGGAGGACAGGGCCGAGGCCGTCGAGTGGGCACGCACCCGATGAGCAGCACCACCGACGATTCGACCGGCGAACACGACGACGTGGGGTCACGCGAGACGGCGCGCACCGAGAAACTCTTCGAGACCGTCTTCGAACACGCCAACGACGCCATCTTCGTCGTCGACGTCGGGAACGATCGGATCGTCGACTGCAACCCCGCGGCCACCGAACTGGTCGAGTACTCCCGGGAGGAACTCCTCTCGATGCCGGCCTCGGACCTGCATCCGCACAACCTCCCGGCGTTCATGGACTTCGCCGAGAGGGTCCTCGCGGAGGGCGAGGGCTGGACGGACGAGGTCACCTGCTACTGCAAGAGCGGGCGGATCATCCCGGCGGAGATGTCCGCCTCGGCAGTCGAACTCGACGGCCGATCCCACATCATCAACCAGGTCCGCGAGCGGACCGACACCGAACAACGCGAGTGGTTCGAGGCGCTGCTGGAGCACTCACAGGACCTCATCACCGTCGTCGAGTCGGACTGTACGATCCGGTACCAGAGCCCCTCAGTCGACCCGGTGCTCGGGTACGACCCAGCGGCGCTCCGCGACCGGAACATCCTCGAGTTCGTCCACCCGGACGACGAGACCGAGGTCCGCGAGCGCGTCGCGTCCATGCTCGACCACGACACCAGCGTCGTCACGCGCCTCGAATTTCGGTTCCGCCGGGCCGAGGGCTCGTGGGCGTGGCTGGAGAGCATCGCCAGCTACCGGCCCGACGCCCCCATCTCGGGGGTCGTCCTGAACTCCCGGGACGTCACCGCACGGAAGGAGAGTTACCAGCAGGCGGCGGTGCTCAACCGCGTGTTGCGCCACAACCTCCGCAACGGGCTGAACGTCGTCCTGGGCCACGCCGAAGCTCTCGCCGAACGCGAGGAGGCCGAAGTGGCCGAGAGCGCGGCGACCATCCACTCGACGGCCGAGGACCTCCACGAGGCGACGACGTACGTCTCGGACCTCTCCGATATCCTGGAGTCCCACTCCGCCTCCCAGCACCGTCAGGACGTCGCGGCGCTCGTGCGGGCGACGGTCGACCGCCTCGCGTCGGACCACCCCGACGTGACCTTCGAGTGTGACCTCCCGGAGAGACAGTGCGTGCTGGCAGCACCGAAACTCGACGTGGCGCTCGACCACGTCATCCGGAACGGAGTCGACCACAACGACGCCGCGGACCCGTGCGTCTCTGTCACCGTCGAGGGGCCGACCGACGACGGGGAGGTGGAGGTGACCGTCGTCGACAACGGCCCCGGTATCCCCGAACTGGAACGGGAGGTGCTCCTGGAGGGCGACGAGACGCCGCTCAAACACAGCAGCGGGGTCGGTCTGTGGATACTCAACTGGATCATCACCCGCTCGGGCGGTCGGATCGAGTTCGACGAGAACGACCCGCGGGGGAGTCGCGTGACGCTCGCGTTGCCTGCAGCAGAGTGAGACGCCTGGTCCGTCCGAGGCGGTCCGTCAGCCGGCGACGCTCGATATCTCCGCGTCGCTCCCGACCAGTAGCATCCTGTCGCCGGCCCGGAGTTCGAGCGCCCCGGAGACGTCGGTCAGCACCTCGCCGTCGCGCTCGACCGCGAGGACGACGCAGTCGCTGGCTGCGACGTCGGTCTCGCCGAGGGTTTCGCCCGCGAACCGCGAGGCGTCCGTACGGACGATCTTCAACTGCCGCGTCGAGAAGAGGAGGTCCTCGTGGAGTATCTCCTCGGCGAGGACGCGACCGCTCACTTCGGGGAGTCCCAGCGCGTAGTCGGCACCGGCCCGGCGGACCGAGACGTCGTTGCCGGCGCGGTTGACCCGCACCACGACGTCGGTGTCGGCCGCGATTTCGGCTGCCGCGAGGACCGAGAGGACGGCGAGGTTGTCGTCGCTCAGCGCCACCACGAACGCCGCGGCGTCCTCGATGCCCGCCCGCCGGAGGGTCTCGGGGTCGGTCGCGTCGCCGACGACGTCGACACCCTCGCCGTCCTCGATATCGAGGACAGTGGGGGACAGCCCCGCCTCCCGAAGGTCCGCGGCGACGGTCGAGCCAACTACGCCGTTCCCGGCCACGAGGACCGCAGACTCCAGGTCCCGGGCGCGACACGTCCGTTCCTCGATGGCTTCGAGGTCCCCGGGCGGCCCGGCGAGCAACACGACCGCCCCCGCGTCGAGGACCGTATCGTCGGGGGGCGAACCACGGAAAGTCCCGTCGTCCCACAGTCCCACAGTCCTGACCGCGGGGCCGGTCTCCCCGTCGAGGTCCGCCACGGTGTGGCCACAGAGCGCGTCCGACTCGAAGACGCTCAACTCCAGCAGTGCGAGGTCCGCGTTCAGGCGGACGGCGTCGCTTCGCGCCGGGTCGACCAGGGCGGCGACCCGCTCGGCGAGCCGGCGTGCGAGGACGTGCCGGGGTGTCAGGACCTTGTCTGCGCCGGCCTGCCGGAGCTGTCGCTCGTGGACCAGGTCCGCGACCAGCACCACCGTCCGGACCGCCTCGTCGACCCCGCGCACGGCGAGGACGCTCGCGGCCGACTCGTCGTCGTCGGTGTCCACGACCACCGCCGCGGCCCTGTCCACGCCGGCCCGTTCCAGCGCCCCCGCCTCGGTCGGGTCGCCGTGGATCACCGGCCGGCCCTCGTCCGTGAGGTCCAGTGCGTCCGACTCGGACCCGACGACGATGACGTACTCGACGTCCCGCGTCTCGAACTCCTCGATGAGGCGTTCGGCCTGGCCGGGAGGCCCGCAGACGACGACGTGGTTCGATTTCTCGACCGCCGTGGGCACCGTCGGGGACAGCGCCTCCTGCAGGACCGGCCGGAAGACGTAGGGCACCACGAAAAACGCCAGGAGGAACGTCGAGACGTCCATGACGGTCACGAGGACGTTGGTCGCGGGATGGGTCCACGGCGAGTCCGACCCGTAGCCCGTGCCGGTGTAGGTCTCGACGACCACCTGCATCGAGTGGCTCAGTCGCGGGGTCCGTCCCTCCAGGGTGCTCACGGCGCCGTGATAGAGGACCGTCGAGGCGACGACGAGCGCCAGGAGGCCGGCGACGGTCTTGAGCGCCCGGCGCTGCCAGACCGCGAGGTCCGACCACGCCGATCCCCGGAGCGGGCCGTCGGAGGACATCGCCCGCGGGTCACCCGCGCAGGAGGTTCAGCACCTCGCGCTTGACGCCGGCCTCGGTCGCCACGAGGTAGCGGTTGCCCGCGTCCAGGACGGTCTCGGCGCCGCTGACGTGGCCGCCGTCGGCGTCGGCGATGATGAGCGTCCCCTCGGGGAAGCCGACCGATTCGAGTCGCTTGCCCGCGACCGGGGCGTTCTCGGCCACCTCGATTTCGAGGATTTCGAGGTCGGCGGTCACGGCCTCGACCGAGCGGACACCCCCTCCCACGAGTTCGTTGGCGACGGTCCGTGCGGCGGTGTCGGTCGGGTACAGCACCCGGTCGGCGACGCCCTCGTAGGCCTCGACTGCGTCGGCGTCGTCGACGCGCATCACGGTGTGGACGTCGGTCATGCGGTCGGCGGCCAGGCAGATACCGGCGTTGGTCGCCGGGTCGCCCGTCATCGCCGCGAGCGTGTCACAGCGGTCGGGGTCGACCTGTGTGAGGACGTCCGGCCGCGAGGCGTCACCCTCGATGACGGTCCCGATCCAGGCGTCGTTGAGTTGCTTGCACCGGCCGTGGTCGCGCTCGACGATGACGACCTTGTGGCCGCGGTCGTGGAGCAACTGTGCGGTCCGGAAGCCGAGTCGGCCGCCACCGGCGACGGCGACGGTCAGGTCTGCACTCATGGTCAGTCTCCTGTCGTTGGGTACGTTTGGGGTGTCGATGTCTTGTAGCGTTGCCACGCGAGATACACCAGGGCGCCGACGACCAGCCACCCCAGCGCGATCAGCCAGGTCCGCGGCGAGATGAAGAGCCCGAGCAGGGCGTTGAAGCCGATCCCCAAAAGCGGCGGAACCGGGTAGAAGGGGATCGAGAAGGGCCGCGAGAGGTCCGGTTTCGTCCGCCGGAGGCGGATGACGCTCACGTTGACGATAATGAAACCCAGAAGCGAGAACAGGCTGGCGAGGTTGCCGACCACGCGGATGGGCACGACGACCGTCGCGACGAACATCACGACCGCACTCGCCAGGACGGCGAGGAAGGGGGTGCCAAAGCGGGGATGGATCTGTCCGAGCCGCCGGGGGAGCTGGCCCTCCCGCCCCATCGCGAAGGCGACCCGGCTGGAGCCGATAACGACGGCGTTCAGCGCGCTGATCGTCGAGAAGACGGCCCCGAAGACGATGAGGGCGGCGCCGGTCCCCAGCACGGGAAGTGGTGGCATGAAGCCCGCGGCGGCCTCGGCGATGGCCGTCTCGCCTGCCGCTCCCAGCCGGTCGGCACCCAGGGAGCCGACGGCGACGAACACCACGAGGAGGTAGATGACGACCGTCGCGGCCAGGCTCAGGAAGATGGCCCGCGGGATGTTCTTCTGTGGGTTCTCGACCTCCTCGGTGACGGTCGCGATGAGGTCGTAGCCCTGGAAGGCGATGAAGGTCAGCCCCATCGCCGGCAGGACCGACGTTGCGCCGGCGTCGGCGGGGAACAGCGGGACGAACTCGCCGGTCTCGACGGCGCCGATGCCGGCAGCGACGAACACCGCCAGGATCGCCACCTTCGCCAGCGTGATGACTGTCTCGGCGCCGCCGCTGGCCTCCGTCGAGAGGGCGTTCAGCGCGATGAACAGCGCGGCCGCGCCCAGCGCGTATGCGGTCGTGGCGACCTGGCCGGCGGGCAACCCCTCCCAGTAGATGTGGACGAACTCGATGAAGTTCGACGAAAAGCCAAGCGCATAGAGGGCACCGGCGGCCATGTATGTGAACCACCGCGTCCAGCCCATGACGAACGAGACCGGTCCGGAGAAGGTCTCGCGGACGTAGGCGTAGCCGCCGCCGTTGCGCGGGATGGCGCTCGCGAGTTCCGCATACGAGAGGGCGGTGAAAGCCGTGACGCCGCCGTTGAGCGCGAACACCACGAGCGCGCCCGGGCCCGCGGTCTCGGCGGCCAGGCCCGTCAGCACGAAGAGACCGGCGCCGATCATCGCCCCGACGCCGACCATCGTCGCGTCGAGCAACCCGAGACTCGCCTCCGGCGCCCTGTCCCCGGCGTGACTCATCCGTCGTCGTCACCTCCAACGTCGTCCAGTCCGTCGGGTTCCTTCGAATACTTCCGCCGTCCCATCGCTACAGTCGACCCCTGAGGCGCCTCCGACTTCACTCCCTTCGAACCCGCACGTAATCTCCTTACACGCGAGTGACCGCCCTCGGGGGTCGGCGGCCACACACTACACGCCATTTATCTCGAACATGCAACGGGTATGGCTCACGTGTATTGTCACCTTGGTGAACCAAGCGGA